>JACCWY010000246.1 GCA_013697395.1 Chloroflexota bacterium
CCTCGCCGCCGGCTCGCTCCGCGGAGCGGTGCTGAACGTCGAGATCAACCTGCCTTATCTGCCGGCCGACGATCCGCTGCGCCGCGACGCCACAGCCGAGATCCAGACGCTGGTCACCGGCCTGGACGACCGCGAGCACGCCGTTCGCGACGCCGTCTCGGAGCGGCTTCGATGACCGCACGCCTGCTGGACGGGCGCGACCTGGCGTCGCATCTCCGTCGCGAGCTGCTCCACCGCGTCGAACGGCTCACCAACGGCGACCCCGACACCGCACCGCGGCTGGCCATCCTGCGCTCTGGCCTGAGCGATGCGGCCGCGCTCTATGCCGCGAGCCTCGAGCGCGCGGCACGCAGCGTCGGCGTCGAGCCGCTCCTCCTGGCGGACGAGACCGACGCCCTTCTCCGCCTGATGGACGGCCTGAACGAGGACCCGCGGATCGCCGGCATCGTCGTCGCCCAGCCGCTCGGCGATCCGGAGCGCGGGCGCCAACTTGTCGAGCGCATCGATCCGGGCAAGGACGTCGACGGTGCCACGCCGACGAACGCGGGCTGGCTGGCTCGCGGCGAGCCGGCATTCGTGCCGGCCACGGCGCTGGCGGTCATCGCCATCCTCGAGGCGTACGACGTCCCGATCGCGGGGCGACGGGCGGTGATCGTCGGCCGCTCGGCCGTCGTCGGGCGCCCGGTCGCGTCGCTCCTCGTGGCGCGGGGCGCGACGGTCATCGTCTGCCACCGTGCCACGCGAAACCTGGCGCGGGAGACGCGCCGCGCCGAGATCCTGGTCGCGGCGGCCGGCTCACCGGGACTGATTCGGCCCGAGATGGTCAACCGATCGGCCGTCATCGTCGACTGCGGCATCAACGCGGTTCCGGCCGGGATCGTCGGCGACGTGCAGTTCGCGACCGTCGCGCCGGTGGTCAGCGCCATCAGCCCGGTGCCCGGCGGCATCGGACCGGTGACGCCGATGATGGTGCTCCGTCAGCTGGTGGAGTCGGCCGAGCGCGCCGCCTCACCGAGGACCTCGGGCGCGATCATTTCCTCGACCGGGACCGAGCCGTCGATGAACGCGAGCCGCTCCAGCGTCTCGTAGCCGGCGCGCCACAGGTCGAGATCCACGGCGCCCTCCTCGAACCCGTCGCCCGCCCACAGCTCGACCGTGGCCTCGAGCACGGCGCGCGCCACGTCGGGGTCCTCGGCGATGGTCGGCACTGCCACTTCGGCGGCGGCGAAGCCGAGGTCCGGGTCCGCGATCACCGCGGCCTGGGCGGCTGCGGTCGCCTCCGCGAAGGCGGTGACCAGCTCCGGATCGGACTCCAGCAGCTCGTCTCCCACGATCATGCCCGGGCCGGGCAGCGGGGCCACGTCGTCGACGGTGAGCAGGCCGACCTCCGTGCCCCGTGCCTCCAGCCGCAGCGGCTCGTTGTTGCGGAACCCCGTCACGAGCTCGACGTCTCCGTTCGTCAGCCCGTCCACCTGGTTGAACTGGGGGTACTCGCGGATCGCGATGTCCTCCTCGGTCAGCCCGCCGGCGTCGAGCAGCGCCAGCAGCGCGTGCCACGACGACCCGAAGCGTCCCGGCGTCCCGATCGTCATCCCTGCCAGCCCGGAGGCCTCGGCCGGCACGTCGGATGCGGCACCGATGAGCGCCACGGGGAACGACTGGTACAGCGTGCTGACGTAGCGGATCGGGATGCCGGCCGTGCGCGCGATCATGACGTCGGTCGCGTCGGCGACCCCGAACTCGGCCTGCCCGTCGGCGACCAGGCGCTGGACGTCGGGTGCCGGCTCATGGCGGATCGTCACCTCGAGGCCGGCATCGGCGTAGAAGCCCTCCTGCTGGGCCACGTAGAACGGCGCGAACTGGACGTCCGGCCGGAAGCCGAGGACCAGGGTCACCTGCCGAAGCTCGGCCTGGGACTCGGAGGCGACGGGTTCCTGGCAGGCGACCAGGATGAGGGCGAGGATCGCGATGAGGACGCGCGACGGGGACATCGGTCTTCCTTTCACTGGGTGACGAGGCGTTGTTCTACGAGCACGACCAGCCCATGGAAGGCGAGGCCGATGATCGCGAGCGTGGCGAGGGCGACGAACATGAGCGGGGTGTCGAACAGCCCCTGGTTGGCGATGTTGATGAGCACCCCAAGGCCGGTCGAGGCGCCCGCCCACTCGGCGACCACGGCGCCGATGACCGCGAGCGTGACACCCACCCGCAGCCCGCCGAAGATGACGGGCAGGGCCGATGGGATCTCGAGCAGCCGGGTGCGCTGCGCCCCGGTGGCCCCGAGGCTTCGGAGCATCTCGGCCAGCAGCGGGTCGGCGCTGCGGATGCCGACCATGGTCGCGATCGCGATCGGGAAGAAGACGATGAGCGCGCAGATGACCACCCGCGCGAGGAGGCCGCCGCCGAACCAGATGTCGAGGAGGGGCGCGAGGGCCAGGATCGGGACCGCCTGCGCCGCCACGATGTAGGGGGACAGGACCCGCTCGATCAGCACGCTCTTGCCGAGTGCGATCCCGGCGACCAGCGCCGTGACGGCGCCGACCGCGAAGCCGAGGATGATCTCGAGCAGGGTCACCCCGGTGTGCTCCCACAGCACGCCCGAGCCGATGGCGCGCACCGCGCGCTCGCCAACCACTTCGGGGGCCGGAAGGATGTACTCCGGATAGCCGCCGACGACGGTGACGAGCTTCCACGCGACGAGGAACACGGCCAGGCTCACGACCCCCGCTCCGACGCGCCTCACGCTGCGCCCTCGCCCGCGCCTTCGGCCCACGGCCGCAGCTCGAACGCACGGGCCAGCGTGAGAGCCTCGCGCACCTCCGCCGCCAGCTCCGCGGCGCGTCGAACGCCCATGAGCTCCGACGGCCGCGGCCGCGGCAGGTCCACGTCCACCACCCGGGCAACGCGCCCTGGGCCCGGCGTCATGACGACCACCCGGTCGGCAAGCGCGATGGCCTCGGGCACGCTATGGG
>JACCWY010000293.1 GCA_013697395.1 Chloroflexota bacterium
CTGCAGCAGGCCGCCCTCGAACCCGTCGAGGTTGAGGGAGAACAGGCCCAGCATGACCACGCCCATGTGCGACAAGCTGGCGTATGCCAGCAGGCGTCGCAGGTTCGTCTGCCCGAGCGCGAGCAGCGCCCCGTACACCGTGCCCGTGACCCCGAGCATCGCCATCAGCCAAAACCACTCGGAGGCGGCACCGGGCAGGAGCGGGATCACGAAGCGCAAGAGCCCGTAGGTGCCGAGTTTGACCCCGACGAGGAAGACGCTCATGCCGACGACGGGGCCGTGCTCGAGCACCTTCGGCAGCCACGTGTGGAACGGGAAGATCGGCGCCTTGATGGCGAAGCCGAAGAACAGCAGGAAGAAGATCAAGGTCTGGGCCTCGGCGGGCACGCCGACCTCGAGCAGTTCCAGCAGTTCGAAGCTGTAGCCGTCGCCGGTGACCCTGGCGTGGTTGCGGCCCAACAGCAGGATGCCGGCGAGCATGAGCGCGGAGCCGACGGCCATGAACACGACGTACTCGCCGGCGGCACGCCGCCGGGCGGCACCGGTGCCCCAGCGCGTGATGAGGAACCAGCTCGGTACCAGCTCGACGACGAAGAAGAACCAGAACACGACCAGGTCGAGGGAGGCGAAAGCGCCGATCATCGCCGCCTCCAGCGCCGACGTGGCCATCGCATAGCGGCGTGCGTCGCCGGTGCGGCTGCTGGCGGTGGCGTGCTCGGCATAGACGATCACCAGCAGGCCGAGCAACGCGGTCAGCGGGATGAACAGCAGGCTGACCCCGTCGACGCCGAGATGCCAGCTGGCGCCGAGCACCTCGCCGGAACGCTCGACGAACTGGAGGTCGGCGACGCCGGCGTTGAACCGCAGTGCCAGGAAGGCGGCAAGGACAGTCTCGAGCCCGGCGCCGCCGATGGCCAGGGTCGTCGCCGCCCGGTCGTTGCGGACGAACTGCAGCAACGCGCAGATGATGAGCGGCAACGCGATCAGCACCGACAGGATCGGGAAGCCCACCTTCTCGGCGGCCATGACCTCGTCGAGGATCATCGAGTGCCCACGATCAAGGCCAGGAGCGCCAACGCCAGGATGCCGCCGATGACCATCGGATGGCCCAGCCGCCGCTCGATCGCCAGCAACAGCCGTTGGGCGCTCGCACCTGCGCTCTCCAGACCGCGCTCCACTCCGCTCTGGAAGACAGCTCGCTCCACGGCGTCGGTGATCCCGGCGATGATTCCGGTCAGCTTCAAGGCGCCGGTGTCGATCGGTTGGAAGACAACCCGCTCGGTCCTCTCGGCAAGGTCCGCAAACGCGTTGGCGACCGCGCCGAACACGCCACCCGTGTCGGCCGGTCGTTGGAAGACGGCCCGCTCGATCCGCTCGACGAGGCCTGCAATCGCATCGGCGACCGCGCCGAACACGCCACCCGCGTCGGAGGCGCGCCTGGCGGCGGCGCCCATCCGTCGAACTGCAACGTGGGGGTGATCCTGCCCAGAGTGGACGGCAGCGCCGCCCGCTGCCGGCAGCCAATCGAGACGCTCGGGCGCTTCGGCGAGTGCGGTGGCCCCGGTCGGCGAGGTGCGCAGGGCGAGGAACCGCGCCTCCCAGGTTGCGGGCAGGGGCACGCCTGGCTCAGTTGCCGGCGCCGGCGGTGGGGTGGGGCGGTCGAGCGCCGCGATGTCGAAGCGTTCGAGGGCTCGGCCCAGCGCAGCCGTCGGAGCAACGACGGCGCGATCGTAGAAGTCGTCGAGGTAGCCGCGGTTCAGCCCCCACCAGTACAGGCGGCGCATGGCGGCAGGGCCTGCCGAGGCCGGCAACTCCTCCCGGAAGCGGTCGAGGTAGCGCGGGCCATACCAGCCGGAGAGCAGCAACAGCGCGACGGTGCCGGTGAAGACCGCCGTGAGGAGCGGGTTGCCCAGCGGCACGTCCACGCTGCCTACGGCGACCTGGCCGAGCAGGCGCTGGAACCACGAGCCGTCGAGCCCGCCGGGCAGGACACCGACGGCCCAGCCAAGAGCGGCGAGGCCGGCGAGGACGCCAAGGGCCACAACCAGGCGAGCCGTGGGGGTCCGGCTTGGCCGGTCCGCCTGGTCGGAAGGCCGATCATCGGCGCCATGGCCGTCGTCCCTGGCGTGGTGCTCGTCGCCGGTGTGTCCGGCGAATGCGACCGCAGTCATGCGCCGTGTGGAGAAGACCGCAGCGAAGGCCGCCATCACCGCCAGCGCCAGCACGACCCAGAGGTTCCCGGTGAGTCCCCCGGTCGGCTGAAGGACACGGCCGACCAGCGGTGCCGCCAGCAGTCCTGCCGCCGCCGCCAGGGCAACTGCGGCCAGCAGGCGGGCAGTGCCCGCCGGGCGGCGCACCGCGGTCGGATCAGGGCCGCCGTGGAGGCGGTGCAGGATCGACGGCGCGGTCAGGAACAGATAACTCTTGTAGAAGGCGTGCGCCACCAGGTGGAAGATGGCGACCGCGTACAGCCCCAGGCCGCAGAACAGGAACATCAACCCGAGCTGCGCAGTGGTCGAGGCCGCCAGCATGCCCTTGATGTCGGTCTGCACGTAGCCGACGAGCTGCCCGTACAGCGCCGTCACCGCGCCGATGATGCCGACGGCGATCAGCGCGGTCGGCGCCTGGTCGTAGATCGGTGCCGAGCGCACCACGAGGTAGACACCGGCGGTCACCATCGTCGCCGCATGCATCAGCGCGCTGGACGGCGTAGGCCCTTCCATCGCCCGCGCCAACCAGGTCCCAAGCGGCAGCTGCGCCGACTTGCCGGTCGCGCCGAGTAGGAGCAGCAAGCCGACCCCCTCGACGACGCCCCGCGGCAGGGCTGACGCCTGGGCAAAGACCTCGCCGTACTGCAGCGTGCCGGTATGGGCGACCAGGACGAACATCGCGATCAGCAGAGCGGCGTCGCCGACACGGTTCATGAGGAACGCCTTCGTCCCGGCCTGGGCCGAGGCCGGACGGTCCCGGTAGAAGCTGATGAGCAGGTAGGAGCAGACCCCGACCCCCTCCCAGCCGAGGAACAAGACCAGGTAGCTGTCGGCCATGACCAGGACCAGCATGGCGAACACGAACAGTGACAAGACGGTGAAATAGCGGGTGAAGCCGTGCTCGTTGTGCATGTAGTTGACCGAGAAGCGCGTCACCAGGGCGCTGATGCCGGTCACCACAAGCATCATCACCACGCTCAGCGGATCAAGCAGGAACCCGAAGTCGACGCTGAGGTCGCCGCTGTGGATGAAGCGGTAGATCGTGACCTGGCGCGTGCCCGGTTGCGCCAACATCGCCGCGGCGAGATACAGGGAGGCAAAGAAGGACGCGAACACGGTCGCGACCGCGACCCGGGCCACGGTCACGTGCCCGTACAGGCGCTCACCGGATAGGGCGTTCAGGCCGTTGGCTGCGGCGGCGCCCAGAGGTAGCGCGAAGACGGCGACGGCAATCAGCTCGAAGGCGCTCACGACCGGGTCACCGTCGCATTGCGCGAGCCCGTGGTCCCGATCAGGACCGGAGGCAGGAACCCCTCCTTGCCGCGGTAGTACTCGTGCGAGGTGCCGACGACCGGTAGGTCGAGGACCCGCTCGTCCCAAGGCACAAAGCCCTTGCCGGCCACGAACCGGGTGAACGTGCCTGCCTGTGGGTCCATCGCCACCAGCTGCACCCACTCGTTGTCGAGCAGCTCGGCAATCGCCGGCTGGCGCGTGTAGATGTCGCCGAGCACGTCGAGCGTGGCCTCGACGATCAACAGCAGGCGCATCGGCTCGTGGATCTCGATCATCTGCCGCGGCAGCCCGGTGCGCAGGTCGCTGGCCGCCCCCTCCATGACGCCGAGGAGGCCCGACACGTTGTGGGGTACCTTGGTGTCACAACCGTAGACCCGGTTGTCGACGCTGGAGAAGTAGTACTCGAGGTTGATGCCCGCCCCGACCGGCCCCATGGCCAGCAAGATGCGCTCGACGATGGCGCCCGTCGGGTCCTGGGTGGGGTCGTAGGAGATGACGAAGCCGCGACGGTCGAAGAACGCCCCTTGGGTGAGGCAGCGGCGGCCGACGATGGCGAAGGCGTTCGTGCAATGGCCCCACTCGGGGCGGACCTGCGACAGGTCGCGGCTTCGACGCTCGACATGGCGTAGCCCCACGGCGGGGGTGGGGTCTTTTGGCGCGGACCCGAACCGCCGGCAACGCTCGCGTGCCGAGTTGGCGCGTGCCTCCTCGAGGTCGGCGCGCAACGCCTCCCACTCCGCAGCGTGGCTGGCAGGGATGTCGGGGGTGTCGAAGAACACCATCTGGTCGCTGGCGGTGTTGTGGATCGCCCCCACGAAATGCGTGTCGTCGGGGATGTCGATCCCGCGCTCCCGCAGCAGCGCCCGCACCACCGGGCGGTTGGCCAGCCCGGCGAAGGCGCGGCCGTTGGGACCACCGTGCTTACCGCCGCACGCACCGCAGTCGTGGGCCGACTCGTGGGGGTTGTTGACAGACACCGACCCGTGCCCGCAGAAGACGACGAGCCGGGCGAAATGGTGGGTCATGCCGATGTTGCGCAGCTGCGCCTCGACGCGGTCGACCTGCTGGACGGTCTCGAAGCCGCGGCCAAGGTCGTCCTGATCC
Source organism: Chloroflexota bacterium (assembly GCA_013697395.1). Lineage (GTDB taxonomy): Bacteria > Chloroflexota > Limnocylindria > QHBO01 > QHBO01 > JACDBZ01. The sequence continues at coordinate 4,608 of JACCWY010000293.1, forward strand.
AGGGTGAGCAGGGTGGGCGGCCGCGGAACGAGCCGGCGGCGCGCCGTTTCGGCCAGCTCGGTCCACCGCCAGGGGGCCACCACGCGGCCGGCCAACGGCACCGCTTGGATGAGTCCGGTCAACTGGGTGAGGAAGAACGCCGAGACGGCGTTGCGCTTGGTCTCCCAGTAGGTGTTGTGGAAGACCTCCTCCCAAGCACGGAGCGCACTACGGCGTTCGGCCACGGGGACGGCCTCGGGACGTGGGACCTCTTGGACGCGGTTCGCCGGGGTCACGTTGGCGGGGCACAGCGGAGTGACCGTGTGGTCGTCGAGTCCGCGGTAGTCCATGGCGACGCCGAAGAAGCCGCCGGCGCCGAACGTCTCGTAGCTCGGGTCCAGCTCGTCGAACGCCCGGTCCATGGACTCCTCGCGTTCGTCGATGCAGAACACCACCTGCGCCTTGGGTCGATCCGGGCGATCCCGCCAGCGACCGCGTCCGCGGTTGGCGGCGAGCGCACCCAGAATCTCCTCGCGGTAGTGGCGCTCGAAGGCGGCCAGCCAGACGGGGCGGTGCGCCGACTCGGGGAAGCTGTCGAGGACGGCGAGCAGGCGGTCGCGGACCGTCGCCGGAAGTACCCGCACGTCGGCCGCCGACCACCCCTGCAGTTGTGCGAGGCGGAACAAGCGCCACGCGTGGTCATGCGCCCGGAAGCGCGGGCGGGCCCCATCGAGTTGCTCGTGGAAAGCCCACGCCTTGTCGGCGAGAAGGATCCAGCTTGCGTCGATCTCACCCCCGACGGGGAGCTCGTGCACGGAACGTGCCAGGAAGGAGGGCAGGGCGCCCGCGGCGGCCTCGGCGCGCAGCCAGACCTCGTGCGGGCGGGTGCGCAAATCGGCGACGAGGTCGGCCGGTTCCAGGTTCCAGGTGCGGCGGGTCACATTCGTGACCAGCTGCACCTCGACGAACAGGCGGACGGCGAGGTACTGCACCAGGCTGGTGGGTTGAGCCTGTTGCCGAGGAAACTGGGGGTTCGTTCCGCGCCAGTTCATCATTCCCGCCCATCCCGGCAGACCGGTCAGGACCCGCCCGACATAGCTGCCCCAGTGCTCCTCGCCGACGCCGAGGCGCATGAGCAGCGCGATGACGGCTTCCTCGGGGTGCTCGGGCAGCGCAGCCGCCTCCTCACGCCAGCCGCGCAGGCCGTCCAGGTCCAGCGCATGGTCGTGTGGCGCGGCGCGGCGCCAAGCCTCATAGAAGCCGAGCGTGCGATCCGGCATGCGCCAGGCCGCTTGACCGAGGTCGAGAAACGCCGCACAGCGCCGGATGAGGTAGCGGTTGACTCGCTCGACGATGTCCTCGCCGATCAGCGCGTGCACGAGGTCGGCGTGCGTCCGATCGCGGCCGACGCGGTCGAGTTGGGCGCGGGCCACCGTCTCGAGGTGAGCCGCCAGCCGCTGCCGCGGGTCATTGGCCCGCACCTCGCCGGCGAGGGATTGCAGTGCGCTGCTTGTGGCGCCGTCGGCCTGGCGCGCCAGGTCGTACAGCGCGTCCGCGCCCTGGCGCGACAGTCCGCCAGCGTCGGCGTCCGCCATGACGAACCACGCAGCGCACGCCGCCTCACGCAGTGCGGGCTCGTCGGCGGCGCCGGGGTCGCCTGCGACCCGGTCACGTAGGCGGTCCAGTGCCTCACCGGCGGCGACGCGCACCGCCGCGCCCAGCCCCCGGGGCAGGGGCACAGCTGGGCCACCCCAGCGCTCGATGTCGGCCAGGCTCTCGGCGGCCCGCTCGCCGACCCCATCCGGGTCACGCCCTATCAGGGTCACGGGGTCGGTCGGCCCGTACGGGTCGGTCAGGGCGAACGCGGCCAGGCAGGAATGCCACAGCGCGGCGACGGCGTAGCCTTCGAGGTCGTGGGCACAGTGGGCCTCGAGCCCATCGAGCGTGCCCCGGGTTCCGAAGTGGCGGCGTGCCAGGCCCTGCACGACGCGGGTTTCGGCCTCGAGCCACAGCCGCCGCGTGTGCTCCTGGCCACGGCCTGTATCCGGCAGGCTGTCGCAGTGCGCGTCCACCGCGGCGAGGTACCCCTCCTGCCGATTGGCGGGAATGCCCAGCACGCGCAGCAGTCGCCCGACGGGGGCGCCGGTCGATGTGGCGTCTGCCGCCAGATGTGCCTCGGCGTCGCCGAGCACGGCGGCGGGCGCATCCAGGTCGAGCAACGCGCCCAGCCAGTCCACCAGCGTCCAGCCTGCCCCGATGCGTTCGAGGCTGGCGGCCAGCTCCTGTTGCGAGCGGCTGAGCAGCCGCGCCCGGGCGGCCACCGAGACGTCGGCGGCGATGCGGCGGCCGGCCTCGCCCGATGTCATGGCGTGGCGCAGCACGGCGGGAGGGACGGCTGTCGCCCCGTACAGCAGGTGCAGCTTGCGGATCTCGCCGTCGGAGATGGTGCGACCGCCAACCGTGCCGAGCACTTCGGCGGGGTCGAGCTCAGGGCGTATGGCGAACACGGCGTCCAGGTCGGCGTCGGCGATGCGGCCTGCGCGGTACCGGGCGCGTCCCAGGTCGACGGGCTCGTAGGCGCGGCCGCCGATCAGCTGCTCGGCCTCGGCGACGGCGTGCTCGAACGGCTTGTGCTGCAGCCCGTGCAGGGTGTTGTGGTGGACGAACGTCGTCATCGGGCCCTGGCTAGGAAGCAGGTGGCCCCAGTGCTCGAGCTCGTGGGTGAGGTGTGCCCGATGGTCCGCGAGCACCGCCGTCGACGTACCGGGCGTGGGCGTGGTCATCGAGGCATGGTCAATCGCTCAGCGCGGTCATCGCACTAACGGTGGCGTCGATCAGGCCGAGCGCCAGGCCCGGGAATACCCCCAGCACCACCGTCAGAATCGCCAGCGGTACCGCCGCAGCCAACTCGCGACCGCCCAGGTCGGCCATACCCTTCCAGCGGGCGTCGAGTTCGCCGGTGAACATCGAGG
>JACCWY010000308.1 GCA_013697395.1 Chloroflexota bacterium
CACAGGTACCACGCGCCGATGAAGCACCACAGCAGGACGGTCGCGTAGTACTTGACGACGGCACCGGCGGTGAGCATCGAAGCCTCCTCGCGGCGGCGGAAGAACCGGTAGAACAGGTACGGCTGCCACCACGAGATGATGAAGCCGGCGATACTGCCGGGCCCGAGCGTTCCCGCCAGGGCGTCGCCAATGATGTTGGCGATCATCACGCCCCACACCGCCGGCATGCCGAAGATCGCGCCGAACGGGAACCGCACCATCGCGTCGGCCCGGAAGGTGATGGTGCCCGGGACAAGCACGAGGATGGCGCCGACCACCTGGAGAATTATCGACAGGGCGGCGGTCATCGCCATGACCGCCACCGCCTTCGTGTTCCAGCGGCGTTCGACCTTGACGAACCAGGGGGAGCGCAGCACGAACTGGTAGCCGATGATCTCGCCCACGAAGATGATGGTCATCGGGATCGAGATGATCAGGCCGATGATGAACATGCCATCGAACGTGATGGCGCCCGCAAGCCCACCGAAGAAGTCGAGCAGGCCTTCCAGAAACTCCTGCATGAAACGCCTCCCTTCTGTATCCCCCGTTCTGCTGCGCGCGTCAGCTGTCTTGTCGGGCGCCTCCCTTCCGGTGCATCTGTGCACCACCCGGCTGAGGGAGGATGAGCGTCTTGACACCGCGGAAGCCGGCGACCGCCTCGAACGCCTCTTGGCCCTCCTCCAGCCGAGCGCGATGGGTGATCAGGCGCCGGCCGGCGATGCTGCCGTCGGCGAGCAGCTCGATCGCGCGACGGAAGTGGTGCGGGGCGAAGCCGAACGAGCCGACGAGCCGCACCTGGTCGTAGTGGACACGGTTGGGGTCCATCGCGATGCGCGTGTCACGGGAGAACCCAGCGAACAGGCTCACCACCCCATCGGGGGCCACGAGCGCGAGCGCCTCCTGCGCCGCCGCGCCGTCGGGCACGGTGACGGCCACCCGATCTGCGGGCCCGCCACGACGGAGCACTTCAGCCTCGAGGTCGCCGGTCGCAGTGTCGAGGACGACGTCAGCCATCTCGGCGGCGATCGCCAGCCGCTCGGGGATCCGTCCGCTCAGTGCCACCCAGGCACCGGCGGCACGGGCGAGCGCAGCGTGCAGCAGCCCCATCACGCCGTCGCCGATCACGAGGACGCGCTGGCCGGGACGAACGTCGAGCGCCTCGATTCCGTGCAGGCTGCAGGCGATCGGCTCCGCCAGCGTCGCCTCCTCGAGATCGAGCCCCTCGGGCACCCGCCACATGCCGCGCTCCACGAGGCGTTCGGGAACCCTGACGAACTCGCTGAATCCGCCGGGATCCGGAAGCGCGTCAAACAGGTGCTCGCACAGCGTGAACGAGCTTCGTTCGCAGGCGCGGCATGCCAGGCAGGGCGCGTACGGCGCGACGACCACACGGTCGCCCTCCTGCCACCCGTCGGCACGCGACCGAGCAATGACGCCGACGATCTCGTGCCCGAGCACGGCGCCCGGCGCGATCTTCGGGTGGCCGCGGCGGTAGGTCTTCAAGTCGGTCGAGCAGATCCCGCATGCCGCCACCTGCACGAGCACCTCGCCGGGTCGCGGATCGGGCACCGCCATGCTCTCGATTGCTAGCTCCCCCGGGCCTCGGTAGCGGAGCACCTTCATGCGACGTCCTCCCGCCGAAGGACCGGCACGGCGCTCAGGCGCACGGACACATCAGCGGCGTCGCTCGGCCGCTGGACTCGGTGCGGCGTGCCGTCCAGCGCCACGACCGTCCCCTCGGCGAGGCCCTCGACGCGCACCACCGAGCCGCTCGCGAGGCTTGCGTAGCGGCTGCTGATCGGCTGAGCGCCCAGAAGCTCGTCCGCCCTCAACTCGACCTGGACGAGTGGCCGATCGGTGACGATACAGGCCGCCGGCAGGCCCGCCAGCGCCGTGAGGCAGGCACCGCCACTGATGGCGTTGGCGATGAACTCCCGACGAGCGAACCCGACGACGACCGCGCCGACCTGCTCGCCGCGAGCGATCGCGGCGGCGCTACCGTTCGCGTGGCGCACGCTCGCGAGCGCGCCGGGGCGGGCAATCGATGCTGGCCGACGGGGGACGCGGCGACCTTCGAGCAGCGCGACCGCGTCGAGGTCTCGCAGGCGTCCGTCGAGCGTACCGACGACTGTCACGCCGAACGCCACGTCGTGACAGGCGATCCCCAGCCAGGTGCCGGCGACCGTGGCAATGAGCGCGTCGACCCGTTCCGGGCGCAGCCGAGTCGGGTCGAGACAGTCGACCTCGTCGGCGGTGCAGGTCATCAGCCGCCCGGCGTTGATCGAACCGGCGCCGATACCGATGATCGGCGGCGGCAACGGACATCCGAGGAGGGCGCCGGCCACGTCTGCGAGCGTGCCGTCACCGCCCACGGCAACGATCGCATCGACGCCCGCATCGCAAAGCGCGGTGGCGAGGGCGATGCTCGCCGCCCGACCGTCGATGTTCGGCAACGGGATCGATTCCCAGCGCCCCGGCCAGGTGCCGAGCGCGTCGGCCCCGAGCCCCCGCGGTCCGGTCAGAACGAGTTCGGGCGCCAACCGCTCCACGGCGGCGCGCGCTACTCGCAGCGGCTGGCCGCCGCCGCCGCCGGCAGTCGGGTTCACGACGAGACCCAAGCGGTCGATTGCGACCGTCATCTGGCCGGGCCTCGCGTCGGCGTCGCCCTCTCGAGGGCGGCCACGATCGCCTGGGCGGTCGGCTCGTCGGTGACCAAGGTGTCGACGTAGCCGCCGCGCAATGCGCCGATGATCGCCTCGCTCTTCTCCGAACCGCCGGCAACGGCGATGACATTCGGGATGCGCCTCAGCCGCTCGAGGTCGAGCCCGATCACGCCGCGCAGCCCATCGTCGATCGGGTGGCCGTCACGATCGTAGAAGCGCATGCAGATGTCGCCGACGGCGCCCGACCGACGCAGTCGATCCTGTGTCGAGGCATCCAGGTACCGGCCAAAGAGCATCTGCATCTCCGCGTCGAAGCCGACGTGGCCGATCCCCACCAGCGCGGTCGTGAGATAGGCCCACTCGCTGAGGACGAGCGCCGCGTCGGGCGACTGTAGGAGCTGCTGCCGGACGTCGTCGTCCTCGACGATCGCAGGCAGATAGAGCGGCAGTGCCGAGCCGCCCAGCGCACGCGCCACGGCGCTCGTGATGTCGTGGACCTGGAAGGCGGGAGCGATCTTTCCGAGACCGCCGAGCAGCGGCGCGCACGTCACCCGCCCCGCCCAATCGAGGTGCCGGAGCGATTCGGCGACGGAGTGGAGCGTGCGTCCCCACCCGATCCCGATCTTGTCGCCGTCGCGCACGGTCTCCTCCACGAGGCGTGCGGCGGCTGTCCCCAGGCGCTGGCGCCGTACAACCGGATCGTCGACATGTCCGGGGACGACGACGACCCGCCGCGCCCCGGTTGCCTCGGCAACGACGGCGCCCAGGTCGGACGCGACCTCGGAGGGATCGACAATCCTGATCTCAACGATGCCCTCGGCGCGGGCCCGCTGCAGCAGGCGCGAGACGGTCGGGGGCGAGACACCCAGATGGTGGGCGATCTCAGCCTGAGTGCGGTCCTCCAGGTAGTACATCCGGGCTACCACCAAGGTGCGAGGCGAGTCGCGAGAGATCGGCATCGTGCGCCACCGTGAGCAACTGTTCAGCACGAACGTTCAGGAAACC
>JACCWY010000316.1 GCA_013697395.1 Chloroflexota bacterium
GTTCAAGAAGACCCTCGACCAGGGCATGGCCGGCGACAACGTCGGCCTCCTCCTGCGCGGCATCGAGCGCGAGGAGCTCGAGCGCGGCCAGGTCCTCGCCAAGCCGGGCAGCGTGAAGCCCGGGACCAAGTTCAAGGCCGAGGTCTACGTGCTCTCCAAGGAGGAAGGCGGCCGCCACACGCCGTTCTACGCCGGATATCGTCCGCAGTTCTACCTGCGCACGACCGACGTGACCGGCGCGATCGCGATGCCTGCCGGCGTGGAGATGATCATGCCCGGCGACAACGTGAACATCGATGTGGAGCTGATCACCCCGATCGCCATCGAGCAGGGGCAGCGCTTCGCCATCCGCGAGGGCGGTCACACCGTCGGGGCCGGCGTGATCACCGAGGTCATGGGCTAGCCCTGATGGCAAAGCAGCGAATCCGCATCAGGCTCAAGGCGTACGACCACAAGCTGCTCGACCAGTCGGCCGAGCAGATCGTGGAGACGGCGCAGCGTACCGGCGCCGACGTCGCCGGTCCGGTGCCGCTGCCTACCCGGATCGAGAAGTACACCGTGATTCGCGGCCCGTTCGTCCACAAGGACGGCCGGGAGCAGTTCGAGATCCGGACGCACAAGCGCCTCATCGACATCATCGACCCTTCCACCAAGACGGTCGATGCGCTGATGCGGCTGTCGCTCGCGGCCGGCGTCGATATCGAGATCAAGATGTGAAGCGCCTCCGGTCGGCCGCATCGGCCGACCACGAGGAACTTCCGCCATCAGTTGAGAGGGAACCACAACAGTGCCGGCAGGGTTGATCGGGAGAAAGCTGGGAATGATGCGAATCTTCGCGGACGACGGCAGCGTCGTCCCGGTGAGCGTCATCGAGGCGACCCCGAACACGGTCACGCGACTTCGTGACGTCGAGAAGGACGGCTATGCGGCCGTGCAGCTCGGCGCCGGCGTCGCGCGCCGCTCGACGAAGCCGGTCGCCGGGCAGTTCAAGCATCTCGACAAGGAGCACCAACACCCGAAGCACGTGCGCGAGGTGCGTCTCGACGCGACCGATGGGTACGAGGTCGGGCAGCAGGTTGCCGTCGACCTGTTCGAGGCGGGAGAGCTCGTGGACGTGACCGGCGTCAGCAAGGGTCATGGCTTCACCGGCGTCATTGCCCGGCACAACTTCAAGCGCGGGCCGAAGACGCACGGCTCGGATCATCACCGCGCCCCCGGCTCGATCGGCGCGGGGACCTACCCCGGCCGCGTCTGGAAGGGAACCCGCATGGCCGGTCACATGGGCAACGAGCAGGTGACCGTCAAGAAGCTCACGGTCGTCCGCATCGACCCGGAGCGCAACCTCATCCTGGTCAAGGGCGCGGTGCCAGGGGCGCGCAACGGCCTGCTCCTCGTGCAGAAGGCGAAGTAGGACGATGCCGCAGACGACGATGCTCAAGGCCGACGGCAAGGACGGGGGCAAGGTGGACCTTGCCGACGCCCTCTTTGCTGCGCCGATCAACGAGTCCCTCATCCACCAGGCCGTGATCCGCCAGCTGGCCGGGCGGCGCATCGGCACCGCCGACACGCTGACGCGTGGCGAGGTGCGCGGGGGCGGCAAGAAGCCGTGGCGCCAGAAGGGCACCGGGCGTGCGCGCCAGGGCACCAAGTCGGCACCGCAGTGGGCCGGCGGCGGCGTGGTCTTCGGCCCGCACCCGCGGAGCTACGAGCAGAAGATGCCGTCGAAGATGCGCCGCAGCGCGCTGCGCGGCGTCCTCTCGGCCAAGCAGGCCGATGGGGCGCTGCGAGTGGTCGAGGCGGTTGAGCTCGACGACGGTCGCACGAAGGCCATGCTCGGCCGGCTGAGCGGATGGAAGGCGGCGGGCAAGGTGCTCCTTGTCCTGCCAACCCGCGACGAGGTCGTCGAGCGGTCCTGCCGCAACCTGCGCGAGGTCCGCGTCATCCTGGCCGACAGCCTGAACGTGGTCGACCTGCTGGAGGCCGATACGGTCGTCTTCACCCAGGCCGCCCTGGACCGTGCCCAGGAGGTGTACGCATGACCGCCTCGAGCCTGCACGACGTTCTCCTGCGCCCCGTCATCAGCGAGAAGAGCACGCTAGAGGCCGAGCGCAACAACTACACGTTCGCCGTCGCGCGCGACGCGAACAAGTTCCTCATCAAGGCGGCCGTCGAGTCCGAGTTCAAGGTCACCGTCCTCGATGTGCGGATCGTCAGCGTCCGATCCAAGCACAAGCGGCGCGGCCGCAAGACGATGGGCACGGTGCCCGGCTGGAAGAAGGCGATCGTGTCGATCGCGCCCGGCGACAAGATCGAGCTGTTCGAGGCCGTTTGACGATGCCACTTCGCAATTACCGACCGACCTCGCCGGGCCTGCGCCAGATGACGCGGTCGACGTTCGAGGAGATCACTGCCGCGTCGCCGCACAAGCCACTCACCGAGAAGCTCGTGCGCCGCGCCGGCCGCAACTCCCAGGGAAAGCTGACGGTCCGGCACCAGGGGAGCGGC
>JACCWY010000318.1 GCA_013697395.1 Chloroflexota bacterium
TGGCGAGAGGCCGGCTACCCCGGGGCGACCCGCACCACGCTCGACCTGCTGCGTCACTGGACGCGTCCTGACCGGGACCGGCGCCTCTTCTTCTGCCAATTGGAAGCGGCCGAGACTGCGATCTGGCTGGTGGAAGGACCGCAGCAGGACCGCACCGTCGTGTCCGCCCTGGAGCAGCAGGAGGCGTTCACCCGCCACTGCCTGAAGATGGCGACCGGCTCCGGCAAGACGATCGTGATGGGGATGCTCATCGCCTGGAGCATGCTCAACAAGGCTCGCCAGCCCACCGATCGGCGCTTCAGCGATGCCGTGCTCGTCGTGTGTCCCAACCTGACCGTCAAGGAGCGGTTGCGGGTCCTGCATCCGGCTGAGGCTGACAACCTGTACGAGGACTTCGACCTCGTGCCGCCCGGGACGGCGGCGGCGCTCCACTCCGGCAAGGTGATGGTTACCAACTGGCACGCCTTCGCGGTCGCCGACGACGCTCGTCGCCGCGGGGTCGTCAACCGGGGGCGCGAATCCGCTGGAGCGTTCGCCTCGCGCGTGCTCCGCGCGGAGCTGGGCAGCAAATCCAATCTGCTCGTCATCAATGACGAGGCACACCATGCCTGGCGCTCGGCGCCCTCGGAATCCACGGATGACGTGCCGCCGGCCGGCTCGATGGAGGCGATGGTATCGGTCGCGGATGAGCAGGAGGAGGCACGTATCTGGCTGGAGGGCCTGGCGCTCATTCACCGCGCGCGGGGCATCAACCGCGCGCTGGATCTATCGGCCACGCCGTACTACCTGTCCGGCTCGGGGCACGCCGAGGGCGAGCCGTTCGGCTGGATCGTCAGCGACTTCAGCCTGCTGGACGCCATCGAGTCGGGGATCGTCAAGGTCCCGCGTCTGCCGGTCGATGACAACTCGGGCGACGCTGACCCTCGCTACCTGGATCTTTTTGGGAGCGCGTGAAGGGCAAGCTCCCGAAGAGGGCGCGCGGCACGGAGGCGCTGGCCCGGTCCGGCGAGCGGCTCATCGAGGAGGTCGCGGGGGCGATAGCCACGCTGGGATCGGCGTGGAAAGAGGAGTTCGATCGCTGGGCTGCCGAGGCACGCCCGGTGCCGCCGGCGATGATCGTGATCTGCGACCAGACCGCCACCGCGGAGCGCGTGGCCGACCATATCGGCTCCGGCGAGGTCTTCGACGAGCTCGCGAACACCCCGGATGGACCGATGCGGACCCTGCGCATCGACTCGCGCCTGCTCGAGAAGGCCGAGGAGCAGCTCGAACCGGGCCAAACAAAGGAGAAGATCGCGGAGCAGCTCCGCCAGATGGTCGCGACCGTTGGCAAGATCGGCGAGCTCGGGTCATCCGTCCGCTGCGTGGTGAGCGTGGCGATGCTGTCCGAGGGCTGGGACGCCCGGAACGTGACCCAGATCCTGGGGTTGCGAGCATTCTCGTCACAGCTCCTGTGCGAGCAGGTCGTCGGCCGGGGGTTGCGCCGCTATTCGTACGACGACATGAGCGTGCCGGAATACGTCGACGTGTACGGCATCCCGTTCCAGGCATTCCCAGTGAAGGGACAGCGGCGAGGTACGGGTCAAGTAACCAAGCCGCAGACGCTCGTGCAGGCTCGGCGTGATAGCCGGGAGCTCGAACTTCAGTTTCCGCGTGTCGTCGGCTACATCAGCGACGCGAAGTTCCACATCACCGCGGACGTGGACGCCATGCCGCGCATGTCGATCGACCCCGCTCGCGACCCCTACTGGGTGAAGGTCGGCGAGCGCGGACTTGGCAAGGGCGCGATCCAGGAACGGAAGGCGTACTACGAGGCTCATCGGCTCAACCGCACCATGTTCGAGATCGCGGCGAAGGTCACTGACGACCTCAAGTTCGGTGATCCCGAGGGGCGCCGGATCATGTTCCCCCAAGTCGCCGGACTGGTGCGCCGTTACGTGGACGAGCGCATCGACATCATCGGCGATGGGCAGGTCGAGGAGATTGCGCTGGAGCACTATCGGTCCCTCGTTGAATCACGGCTGGCCGAGGCGATACGCCCGGCCGACGAGGAGGGCGAGCAGCCGCTCCTGCCGGTGCTGAATGACCTCGCGCCGATCGGCTCGACGGACATCACGCCGTTCATGACCACCAAGCCGTGCGTGCCGGCGCTGCGCTCGCACTTATCGCATGCCGTCGTCGACTCGGGCTGGGAACGCACCGTCGCCCGCGCCCTTGACGAGTCGCCGCGTGTCCGTGCGTAGGCAAAGAACGAGCGCCTCGGATTTGAGATCCCATACCGCCACGGCCAGGTGATGCATCACCACATCCCCGACTTCCTCGTCGAGCTGGCGGACGGCACGTTCCTGGTGGTCGAGGTGAAGGGATTGGAGCGCGAGCAGGACCGATCGAAGGAGGCCGGAGCCCGTCGCTGGGTCAACGCCGTCAACCACTGGGCCAAGCTGGGCCAATGGCGATACGCGAAGATCCACTCGCCGCACCAGCTCGAATCGGTCCTCGCCGTCGACGCGGAGGCAACGAACTGACCCCCAAACGCCTTCGACCCGGCGCCATGGGTGCTCGGCGTCCAGAGCCAACCCAGTTGGCCCTACGACCGCCGGAATGAGCCATCACCGCGTCGATCGCGGTCTCGCCGGTCAGACGGCCAATGCAGTTGGCGCTGCGACCAGCGAAGGTCGAGATTCCGAGGCTACCGGGGTGCTCGCCCGTCATAGGGCCAATCCAGTTGGCGGCGCGCCTTCCTTTGGGCGAGATCACGACACCATGCGTCAGGAATCGGTCCGATCCTGAGGGACCGATAGACTGGACCATGCCCGTGACGACAGCGACCCGTGGCGATCCACTCGCGCCATTCAGCGAACCTACCCGGACCTGGTTCCGCGAAGCCTTCGCCGAGCCCACCCGCGCCCAGGAGCTCGGATGGCGGGCGATCAGCGAGGGGAGCCACGCGCTGATTCACGCTCCCACCGGGAGCGGCAAGACCCTTGCGGCCTTCCTGTGGTGTCTCGACCGGCTGATGACCGAGCCAGCACCGGCGCGGAAGACCGTCCGAGTGCTGTACATCAGCCCGCTCAAGGCGCTGGCGTATGACGTCGAGCGCAACCTGCGCGCGCCGCTGGCCGGGATCCGCCGGACGGCCGAGCGCCTCTCGCTGCCGGTGCCCGATGTCAGCGTCGGAAGCCGCACCGGCGATACGCCGTCGGAGGCGCGCCGCCAGCTGACGAAGTCGCCGCCCGACATCCTGGTCACGACGCCGGAGTCGCTCTACCTGCTCCTCACCAGCCAGGGCCGCGAGATCCTGCGCGGAGTGGAGCACGTCATCGTCGACGAGGTGCACGCCATCGCCGCAACGAAGCGCGGCTCGCACCTCGCCCTCAGCCTCGAGCGCCTCAGCCACCTCGCCGTCGCCGACCCGCAGCGGATCGGCCTGTCGGCCACCCAGCGGCCGCTCGAGGCCATCGGCGCCTTCGTCGGCGGTGTCGGCAGGGAGGTCACGATCGTTGACGCCGGGACGCGCAAGGAGCTCGACCTCGAGGTGATCGTGCCGATCGAGGACATGGCGCGCATGGGCGAGGCGATGGAGGTCGACGATTCGCCCGGCGGTCCGGCGGCCGGTCCGGAGGCGCGCCACTCGATCTGGCCGTCCATCCATCCGCGGCTGCTGGAGCTGATCCGTGCCCATCGGTCCACGCTCATCTTCGTCAACTCGCGGCGACTCGCCGAGCGGCTGGCTGCCCGACTCAACGAGCTGGCCGGTGAGGAGCTGGTGCGAGCACACCATGGCAGCGTGGCGCGCGAGCAGCGGCTCGAGATCGAGGAGCAGCTCAAGGCCGGCAGGCTCCCGGCGCTGGTGGCGACCTCCAGCCTCGAGCTCGGGATCGACATGGGGGCGATCGACCTCGTCATCCAGATCGAGGCGCCGCCGTCGGTCGCCTCGGGCCTGCAGCGCATCGGGCGCGCCGGCCACCAGGTGGGCGAGCCGTCGACGGGCAAGATCTTCCCGAAGTTCCGCGGTGACCTCGTGGAGGCGGCGGTCGTGGTGGAGCGCATGAAGGCGGCGGCCATCGAGGAGACGCGTATCCCGCGCAACCCGCTCGACGTGCTGGCCCAGCAGCTGGTCGCCATCTGCGCGCACGACCGCTGGACCGTCGACGAGCTGTATCGGCTCACCACCCGTGCCGAGTCGTTCCGCGATCTCTCCCGCGAGCAGCTCACCGGCGTGCTCGACATGCTCTCGGGCCGCTACCCGTCCGACGAGTTCGCCGATCTCAAGCCGCGCTTGGTCTGGGATCGCCAGACCGATGAGGTCGCGTCGCGCAACGACGCCCGCGTCGTCGCCATCACCAGTGGCGGCACGATCCCGGATCGCGGCCTGTACGGCGTTTTCCTGCCCGGTGACGACGCGGGGCGCGGCGGGCGACGCGTCGGCGAGCTCGACGAGGAGATGGTGTACGAGAGCCGGGTGGGGGAGACCTTCCTGCTCGGCGCCTCGACATGGCGGATCGAGGAGATCAAGCCGGACCGGGTCATCGTCACGCCGGCGCCGGGCGAGCCGGGCAAGATGCCGTTCTGGCACGGCGACGCGGTTGGGCGGCCGATCGAGCTGGGCCGGGCCATCGGCGCATTCCTGCGCGAGCTCGAGCCGATGAAGCCCGAGGCGGCCGTCGCCCGCCTGCGCCACGACCACGCGCTCGACGAGCTGGCGGCTCGCAACCTGGTCGCCTACCTGGCCGAGCAGCGCGAGGTGACCGGCGTCCTGCCGACCGATCGGACGATCGTGGTCGAGCGCTTCCGCGACGAGCTCGGCGATTGGCGGGTGGCCCTGCTGACGCCGTTCGGTGGCCGCGTGCACGCGCCATGGTCGATGGCCATCGAGTCGCGGCTGCGCGAGCATCACGGCGTCGACGTGCAGGCCATGTGGTCGGACGACGGGATCGCGGTACGGCTGCCGGAGGGGATCGAGACCGATGGCTCGACGATCGAGTCGGCGCTCCTGCTCGATCCCGACGCGATCGAGGAGCTGCTGATGGCCGAGCTCGGCGGATCGGCGCTGTTCGCGGCCCGCTTCCGCGAGAACGCGGCCCGCGCGCTGCTCCTGCCGCGCCGGCGTCCCGGGCAGCGCACGCCGTTGTGGATGCAGCGCCAGAAGTCGGCCGACCTCCTCTCGGTCGCCAGCCGCTACGGATCCTTTCCCATCATCCTCGAGACGTACCGCGAGGTCCTTCGCGACGTGTTCGACATGCCGGCCCTCGTCGACCTGCTCGCGTCCATCCGCTCCCGTCGCATCCGCGTCGTCAGCGTCGAGTCGCGCTCCGCGTCGCCGTTCGCCTCCTCCCTCCTGTTCGACTACGTCGGCTCCTTCATGTACGAGGGCGACGCGCCGCTCGGCGAGAAACGCGCGCAGGCGCTGGCCCTCGACCGCGAGCTGCTGGCCGAGCTGCTCGGCACCGAGGAGCTGCGCGAGCTGCTCGACCCCGAGGCGCTGGGCGACCTCGAGCTCGAGCTCCAGGGACTGGCCGGGTCGCGTCGGGCACGGACGGTCGACGGCGTCGCCGACCTGCTGCGGCGAGTCGGTGACCTTCGAACCGATGAGGTCGCGGCCCGCTGCGGCAGCGGGCTGGACGCCGTCGCTGCCCTGGCCGAGCTGGAGGGATCCCGGCGAGCCGTCCGGCTTCGGATCGCGGGGGAGGAGCGCTGGATCGCGATCGAGGACGTCGCGCGCTACCGCGATGCCGTCGGCGCCAGCCCGCCGTCCGGCGTGGCCGAGGCGTGGCTGGAGGCCACCGACGCGCCGCTGGAGGCGCTGCTCCTGCGCTGGGCTCGCAGCCACGCTCCGTTCACCGCCGAGGCGCCCGCGGCGCGCTGGGGTGTCGCCCGCGTGACGGTCGAGGAACGGCTGCGCGGACTCGCCGCGGCCGGGTCGCTGCTGGAGGGCGCCTTCCGGCCGGGCGGGACGGCGCACGAGTTCACCGATGCCGACGTCCTCCGCCAGCTCCGGCGCCGATCGCTTGCGCGGCTGCGTCGCGAGGTCGAGCCGGTCGAGGCAGAGGTGCTCGCCCGCTTCCTGCCCGCCTGGCAGGGCGTGGGCTCTCCGTCCGGCGGCCTGGGCCGGCTGATCGAGGTCGTCGCCCAGCTGGAGGGCGTTCCGATCCCGGCGTCCGTCCTCGAGCGCGACGTCCTGCGCGCCCGCGTGGCGGGCTACACGCCGCGCCTGCTCGACGAGCTCGGTGCGGCCGGCGAGGTCGTCTGGATCGGCCGCGGCTCCCTGGGCCGCGATGACGGCCGCATTGCGCTCTAC
>JACCWY010000352.1 GCA_013697395.1 Chloroflexota bacterium
TGATCACCCGCCACGGGCCGTGGCGCTCGGTCGACGAGGTCGAGCTCGCGACCGCACGCTGGGTCCACTTCTGGAACACCCGGAGGCTTCACGGTGCCTGCGGCGACGTGCCGCCGGCCGAGTTCGAAGCGGCCTACCATCAGCGCCTACTGGCGACCACCGAGGCCGCTTGAAACCCAATCAAATGAGTCTCCACCGAACCCAGGGCGGTTCACTCAGCCATTGCAACCGAACTTGCGACTCGCCCGACGACAGTTGATCTTGCCAGCTTGCCGCCCAGCGGGTGGGACAGGATCGCCATTTTCGGCCCCTATACCACCCCAGAACAGGTGGATTCGGTACTGGGATTCCGCTTCAACGATGAGAACCTCACACAGTCGATTTCCAAGCAAGACGGGGACAACCTCTTCATTCTGGTTTCCGGACAGTCGGTTGTCCACGCCGAGCTCGTCTCGCGGACCGTCGTCGATTTTGGCGAGGAGCTGCCGTTGGACCTGGCGCGCTCAGATGCCAGGTTTCGGGTGACTTGGACCGATCGTCCGATACTGACTCGCCGGCAAGCTGACGCGCATGTCCCGGATCGGCTCCTCGGACGCGTCCACCACCCGATGACCGACGATGCCTGACGACCTGCTGGTCGTGATCGCCGCCAGCGGCGCGGCGGCCATCGCCTCCCCGATCACGGAACTCTGGGCTTACACGGCTCAGCTCATGACTGTCTGACCTTCAGGATCGGCGTCGACTCGCAACTGAGTCGACGCCGGTCGGCGCGTGCAATCCTGTCGTGCGCGCCATGCCATATCTTGTCGGGGCCGTCCGCACCTGGGGATGACGGGGACGAAGCAGGTCCGGCAGCCGTGTCGATCGGCAGCCATGAGTCTGCGAAAGAGATGGGCATCGAGGGAGCGATCGGATGGCTGCAGACGACAGGCACCACGGGCTCGCGCGGGTGGACGGATTCGAGTTCGCCGTTTACGCGAGCGAGGGCGCGGAAGAGCGCGCTCGTGAGATCGGCGAGCGAGCGTCGCGCGCTCTTGCGTGGCTCACGGAGACCTTCGGGGAGCGCAGGGATGTCGAGCTGTTCGTGGTCGGACAGTCCGACTGGGATCAGGTCGCGGATGTCCCGATCTATGGGATGCCCCAGACCTTCGGGGACCGGCTTACGGTGAGCCCGGACCCCGCCGGGTTCTGGCAGGACGCCGTCGACCTCTTCTGGCCCGACCTGTCCGACGTTACCAAGGATGCGGTACATCGCGTCTACGGCGATCCGCCAGCTGTGGGTCGCCGCTTTGCCGACCTCGTCGTGGCCCACGAGCTGACGCACCTCTTCCACGAGTACGACGAGGTCACGCAGCGGCTGGACTTTCCGAGGCTGTGGCTCGCGGAGCTCTTCGCGAGCATCGGGATGTACGGCTACCTCGCGACGGTCGAGCCGCAGGAGCTCCCGGCCGCGGCGACGATCTGTCACGCTGCCCGCGAGATCCTACCCGGGCGCATGCCGGTCACCGCCCTGGACGACATGGAACGGACCTTTGAGTTCGGACCCGAGTACTACGTCATCTACGAGTTCCTGCTGCTCGCCCTGGCCGAGCGGATCTGGAATGTCGCAGGCGTCGCCGCGCTC
Organism: Chloroflexota bacterium; assembly: GCA_013697395.1. GTDB lineage: Bacteria > Chloroflexota > Limnocylindria > QHBO01 > QHBO01 > JACDBZ01. The sequence goes on from JACCWY010000352.1 coordinate 1,625, forward strand.
CGCGGATTTCACACCGGCCTCAGGAATTCGGACTTGGCTGACGAGGAGATACTCGCTGCCCTTGAGCGGATCCATCCGGAAGTTGGTCGGCTCGTGCGCGCGTGGCCCGACCTCGTCGCTGTCATGAACGCGACGTGATCGGCACGCTCGTGGCCATTCCGACGGCTTGAAGATAGCCGCCGTCACCCGAACTCGGGCGGGCTTCGTCCGCCGGCTCAAGGTCATCTTCGGTTGGTGCGCCGCCGACGGCCTGACCGACGACGATCCGCTCCGGCGGCTGCCCCGGCCGCGCGTCCCGCAGCGGCTCGTCCCGACCCTGTCGCAGGACCATCTCAGCCGGCTGCTCGGACCGCGTGGGGGTCGAAAACCCAGATTCGATCACGCAGCGATGCCGTAGTACTCGTGGATGAGGCCGCCGAGCACGTCGCGGTGGCGAACGTCGCGAGGGCTGACGGGCAGCGGGTTCTCGGCGTCGGCC
>JACCWY010000355.1 GCA_013697395.1 Chloroflexota bacterium
GGCTAGGATGGGCGCGGGCCAGGCGGGCAGCAGTGCGTTGGGACGACTAGGCTCGACACGCTCCTATGAGGCCACGCCTGGCCCGCTTCACCACGGCGAGCGGGGGCACTTGCCAATGTGGCCAGCAACGTGTGCGGCTCCGATACGCCCGAGCCACCCACCCGCCGCGGGAACCTTCGCACCAGCGCGAAGAGCGGGACGAACTCTGACGCACCGATGCGCCCAGCAGTGGACTAAGCTCGTGGGTGCCTCGTGAGCTTCGCCTTTACCGTCAACGGCGAGCCCGTCGAGGTCGAGGCCACCGGCATGCGGCGCCTCCTCGACGTGCTGCGCGAAGATCTCGCGCTGACCGGCACGAAGGAAGGCTGCGGTGAGGGCGAGTGCGGAGCCTGCTCCGTCCTTCTGGACGGTGCCGTCGTCGACGCCTGCCTCGTCCCGGTGAGCCAGGCGCAGGGCGCATCGGTCCAGACGGTGGAAGGGCTGGCGACGAACGGGAGCCTCGACGTGATGCAGCAGGCCTTCCTGGAGACCGGCGGCGCGCAATGCGGCATCTGCACGCCGGGAATGCTGATGGCCGGCCAGGCCTTCCTTGCATCGGGCCAGGACGCCACCGACGAGAACATCCGCCACGCGATCGCCGGCAACCTGTGCCGCTGCACCGGGTACACGAAGATCATCGAGGCCATCGCCCTCGCGGCGGAACGGAGCCCGCACCCATGACCCAGCGACCTGAATCGATCCCCGAAGCCCTGGACGAGTACGACGTCACGCTGGCACTGACGCCCGGCCAGCTCCTGCTCGTGGCGGTGGGCATCTACCTCCTGATCCGATTCCTGCGCGGCCTGCGGAACTGATTCCACCGATGCCGAACGCGATCGAGCCCCCGTCCGAATCCCCTGCCCGCCTCGGGGCCGCCTACGCACTGCTCGCGGATGCCGACGTCGATAGGCCGTGGCGGCCCATCGCGGGCGGCACGGACCTCATGGTCCAGGTGACCGGCGAGATCGGTGAGCCGCCGGAGCGCGTGCTCGACATCTGGGCACTCGACGAGCTGCGCGGCATCGACGTCGAGTCGGATGCGCTCGTCCTCGGCGCACTCACGACCTACACCGAGCTTCGCCGCTCCCCCGTCGTGGCCGAGCACCTCCCGTCCCTCGTCGAGGCCGCCGCCACCATCGGTGCCGCGCAGATCCAGAACCGCGCGACGATCGGCGGGAACGTCATGAACGCGTCGCCGGCCGGCGACACGCTGCCGGTCCTCCTGGCATGTGGCGCGGAGATGGTGCTCGGATCGGCATCCGGTGAACGCACCGTGCGCGCCGATGCGTTCTGGACCGGCTATCGAACGACGGCACGTCGCCTCGATGAGCTCCTGCTGCGCATCCGCATCCCGCTTTCTCCAGGCCGGCAGGTTCGGTTCCGAAAGATCGGGACGCGACGGGCGCAGGCCATCAGCAAGGTGGTGATGGCCCTCGCGTGGCGCGCATCGGCCGTCGATCAGCCGTGGACCGATGTTCGCCTCGCGCTCGGCTCGGTCGCGGCGACGACGGTTCGCGCTCAAGGCGCCGAAGCCGTCCTCGAGGGCGCCTCGCCGATCCGCGAAACGGCCGATGCCGCCACCGCGGCGCTGGTCGCGGAGCTTCGCCCGATCGATGACGTCCGCTCGACCGCCGACTATCGACGGGCGGTGGCTGGTCGCGTCCTGCATCGGCTCATCCGGGACGCCGGAGGCTGGTGATGACCGACCGTGCCGACAGCCTCCCGTCCGGTACGGTCCGCGATGCCCGTCCTCGGCCGCTTCCGCGCTGGGCGCATCGACGAGGCGTCATGCGACGCGTGAGAGTCGGCCAATCGACACTCGGAGCGTCTGCGATGCGTCCCTGGCCTGAGCCATGACGGATTCGCGACGCAGCACGGCCCCCGTGCCGACCGAGGTGGCCGTGTTCGCCACGGCGGCGGATTTCCGCGCCTGGCTGGAAGAGAACCACGGCTCTGCCACCGAGCTCTGGGTCGGCTACTACAAGAAGGGCGTGCCAAAGCAGTCGCTCACCTACCCAGAGTCAGTCGAAGAGGCCCTCTGCTTCGGCTGGATCGACGGGCTGACCCGGCGGGTCGACGACGAGGTGTACACCACCCGTTTCACCCCGCGCCGGCGGACGTCGAACTGGAGCGCGATTAACGTCGCGAAGGTCGCGGAGCTGACTGCCGCCGGGCGCATGCATGCCGCCGGCCTGCGCGCCTTCGAGGAGCGACACCGGCGGACGTCATCCTCGCTCTCTGCCACGGAATGAGCGGGCACACGGGTCACGATCGCGCCGCGGGCCTGTGAGCATCACGGAACGGACCATGGAGGCCGAGCGCAAGGTCTCGACGCTCGAGCTGTTCTTCGACCTGACGGCCGTCCTCGCCGCCGAGGGCCCTCACGGACGCGCCGGACTTCGCGGCCGCCGGCGCTCGCCTCCAACGGTACGCCCAGGTCGACCTCGTCGGCTTCCTGATCGTGTTCACGTGCATGATCCTGATGCGGTTCGGCCTCTAGCCGATCCCGAACGCGCGGGCGGCGGCCGTCGCCGCCGCGGCCAGCAGGACCACGAGGAGAATCGGCGTCCGCAGCCAGATGGCCACCGCGCCCACCGCCACGCCCATGACTCGCGCGTCGAGGACGAGGCTGCCGTTGGCCTGGAAGGTCAGGACGGCGACGAGCGCCGCGAGCAGGGCGGCGGGAAGCAGTGCGACGACACTCAGCACCCGCTGGGGCAGCTGACGCCCTCCCAGGATCACCGGGCCCGCCGCCTTGATCGCGATCGTCGCGCCTGCCACGGCGAGAACCGTCACCCATGCGGAGGTCATCGACGCCACAGCCCGACGAGCGCCGCTACCGCGGCCGCAATGATCGGCAGGCCGGCCGGCATCAACGGCACCAGGCCCAGGGCGATCGCGGCGCCGAGCAATGCGACGAGCTGCGAGCGCCGGTCGCCGAGCTGCGGCCAGACGAGCGCCAGAAAGAGCGCGGCCAGCCCGCCGTCCAGCCCGAGCGCGTTCGGATCGCCGATTGCCGACCCACCCAGCACCCCGATCAC
>JACCWY010000380.1 GCA_013697395.1 Chloroflexota bacterium
ATACCAAGCTCCGCGAATGCACGAGCCGAAAGTGCGGTAGATGTACCGCGGTTTCCGCGGCCATTGGCCTCGTCGGTGGTGAACGCGAAGACGATGGCTGCCCGCTCCCACTGCTTCGCGGTGAGCAGGGCGGCCAGCCCATTGAGGTTGGAGACCGCCTCATCCAGCGATGCGGGGATCTGGATGGTCGATGTGGCTGGCGAACGGTCCACGCGCATTCCTCCGTCAGCGAGTGGACACCCCCGCCGGGTCTAGCGGTGGGCGTCCATTGGGGCAAATATTTCTTGGCGCCAGAGCCCGGCGCACCGATTCTACTCCCGGTCCCACAATAGGCTCAAGCATCGCGACATACTGTTGTCACGAGCCTCAAGCATCATCGCAGTATGAACAGGTTGAGCAGGGCAGAGCGGGCACAGGTCATCCGGGCGCTGGTCGAGGGCAACTCCATCCGGTCGATCAACCGCATGACCGGCTTCGCGCAGAACACGATCATGAAGCTGCTGGTCGATATCGGTGATGCCGCCAGCGAGTATCAGGATCGGACCCTCCGCAACCTGACCAGCACACGCATCGAGTGCGACGAGATCTGGGCATTCGTGCATGCCAAGGCGCGCAACGTCCCAGAGCAGCACGCCGGCGAGTTCGGCTACGGCGACGTGTGGACGTGGATGGCGATCGACCCCGATAGCAAGCTGATCCCGACATGGCTGGTCGCGACCCGCGATGAGTTCGCAGCCCACCAGTTCATCGCGGACCTGGGCAGCCGACTCGCCAACCGCGTGCAGATCACGACGGACGGCCACCGGCCCTACCTCGCTGCCATCGAAGCCGAGTTCGGCCCCGACGTTGACTACGCGCAGCTCGTCAAGAGCTATGGACGCGACGGTGGCGAGGGCCGCGAGGTATCGCAGGCCCGTAAGTACAGCCCGAGCAAGGTGACGAGCCAAGAGGTTCACGTCATCGCTGGCGACCCCGATCCGGCCCTTGTCTCGACCAGCTACGTCGAGCGCCACAACCTCACGATGCGAATGGGTATCCGGCGCTTCACGCGGTTGACCAACGCCTTCTCCAAGAAGGTCCGCAACCACGCGGCAGCCGTCGCGCTCGACACGCTCTACTACAACTTCGCGCGGCCCCATCGGAGCCTGAACGATCCGTACCCGCGAACCCCTGCAATGGCCGCGGGCGTGGCGGATCACATCTGGACCTGCGAGGAGATCGCGGCGCTGCTCGACTAAAGGTCGGGATTGCGGAGGTCAATCAGCCGGTCGAGCGAGATCCATCCTTGATCAAGCATCCGGTACTCAATGACGAAGTCTTGCGGATTGCGGTCGTAGATGTATCCGTCAACCTCGAACCGACCGTCCAGCCTTGGATCGGGATTTTCCGCGATCCTGTCCTCGGCTTCGCCCACCAGTAGGCGGTCGCCCGGACTCAACTGATCCCGTACCCGGTCGTAGTCCGGCTGGTACTCCACCGGCCACGGCATCCGCGTTCCCTCCCTCGATTGGCACGCTTCGCCTCTTCCCGATTGCCACCAAGTACGCGCCGAAGTCTTCGTTGCTCATCTGTGCGAACTGCTCGGGCGTCGGCCAAGTGCGCTCTTGGGTGTAACGGCGCCATGCTCTCGGGGGATTGAACCAGAAGTCAATGAGAAAACGGCCGGTTCGGTAGTGCGCGAGTGCGCGGAGAGGGCGGCGGATCACGACTAGAAATAATGGCGATGGGCGGCCCGCGCGACCAGTGGACAACCTCGCCGGAACGGCGGACTTATCTACAGAGCGAGTATTTAGCCCAGTTCGTGGATAAGTCACGCCGGTGCCCTCGGTGCGTGCCACAAACAGTACAGACCTGTCAAGGGGTTGCCGTCCTCAAACTGATGCACTACCGGTCGTGGGGTAGTGCATCAGTTTGAGCGGGCCTTGGCTTGCTATGCTTGAGGCTAGCCCGCAGACTGGACGGGATGAAGCGAGTGCGCCTGCCGCGAGACGTGAACCAGCGAGCCAAAGCGATTCTCGACCTCGTGACTGGTGACGCGACGCCGAACCCTGAGCCGATCAAGGACCCGATACAGGTCGAGTCCGGACGGCGCGGCGGGCAGAAGGGTGGCAAGGCTCGCGCCGATGCCCTCACCCCTGAGCGGCGCTCCGAGATAGCCCGTAAGGCGGCTGCTGCGCGATGGGGAACCTCGCGCTAGAATCGCCACTGATCCCGCCCGAACGTATTTCCTGAATCCCCGGCTCGACCGTGACAGACTGTTGTCACAAGCCTCAAGCATCATCGCAGTATGAACAGGCTGAGTCGGACGGAACAGGCGCGGATCATCCGCGCATTGGTCGAAGGAAACTCCATCCGCTCGACCAGCCGCATCACCGGGTTTGCGCAGAACACGATCATGAAGCTGCTGCGCGACCTGGGGACGGCCTGCGCCGAGTATCAGGACCGCACCCTCCGAAACTTGTCTACTGTCTCTCTTGAGTGCGACGAGATTTGGTCCTTCTGCTACGCGAAGGCAAGGAACGTCCCTGAGAATCACGCGGGCGAGTACGGCTACGGCGACGTGTGGACGTGGACCGCGATTGATCAGGACTCTCGCCTGGTCGTTTCATGGCTCGTGGGAACCCGCGAGGTTGACGACGCCAACGCCTTTGCGATGGACCTTCGGTCGCGGCTGGCGAACCGCGTGCAGATCACTACCGATGGGCACCTTGGCTACCTGAGCGCCGTGGAGCATGCCTTTGGTCGGGACGTTGACTACGCGATGCTCATCAAGCAGTACGGCAGGGACGGCACCGACTCCCGCGAAATCCATCAGGCCCGCAAGTACAGCCCGAACAAGGTCACCAGCCAAGAAGTCCGGATCGTAATGGGGAACCCTGATCCGGAGCGAATCTCGACCTCCTACGTCGAGCGCCAGAACCTCAATATCCGGATGGGCAATCGTCGCTTCACGCGGCTCACTAATGCCTTCTCAAAGAAGATTGAGAATCACACCGCGGCTGTCACGCTCCAGTTCATGTACCACAACTTCGCGCGGGTGCATGCGTTCTTAGCCAATCCCTATCCTCGAACGCCCGCGATGGCGGCTGGAGTTGCTGATCATGTTTGGACTTGCGAGGAAATTGCAGGACTTCTGGAACGATAACTTTGGGTGTAGGCTGCATCGTCCGAGCGCAGATGGAGACATCCTTGGACGAAGAAGTACCCAGCTATTACGCCAGCGGCCTGAACGTGGTCGTGAGTCCGTGGGATATCACGCTGCGCTTCTCCATCCGAGAAGGCGATACGCCCAAGGACATTCGTCCGGTCGCAAACGTGATCCTGAGCCCGCAGCATGCATGGATACTGGCGCGGTTGCTGCGAAAGCAGATCGATGCCTACGAACAGCAGGTCGGCAAGATCAACTTGCCGCCCAGGCTCTTAAACGATCTGGGAGTGGAGGATTAGCGATGCCGATTCGCAGTCCATCGCGTGATACAGCGAAGGCGTCGAACGCTGAGTACGGCGTCGAGCCTGTTAATACCGTGGATGTAGACACCTTCTCCGCCAGTGTCGAAATGCACCCTGAGCTGTCCGCAATCCGTGAGCGATTGGCAACTAACTCCATCACAACGACAGAGATTCGCGACGCGCTGACACGCGCCAATCCAGCCCTCCTCGATAACCTGCGGGCGGCTAAGGCCGAAGCGGATCGTCGGAGGAATCAGCGTCGCTAGCAATCAACCCCACGCAGCCCTTCCAGTGGGAGTACGCGCGCCTCAGCGGTATTGAGAAGGACGCAGTGTGGGACCGGGTGCAGTACCTCGCCGAGACACCCATTCCCGTACCGCCATGGGTAGTCGCAGGGATCTACGAGCCGCCCGACGACGACATCATCATGGACACGCTACTCGGGTTCGCCTACATCTTCGTTCGACCGATAGAGGATGAGGGCGAAGGAGTCCTTGACTTGCTCGGACTCCAAGTCGTCTATCGGCTAGACGATAGGCCGGCCGCCTTCCGGGGGGCAGACACTGCCTAGGCAGGAAGCGCCCCAGATCATGCCTTCGTCAAGCCCTTCTCCGCCGACCTGAGGATGCGTAGCGGGCGCCGCTAGTCGAGCAGCGCTGCGATCTCCTCGCACGTCCAGATGTGATCTGCCACGCCAGCCGCCATCGCCGGGGTCCGGGGTAGGGATTCCTACGGCGAGCTGCGCGACCATGACGATCAGTGCGAACACTAGGAGCGCTAGCGCAAGTCGCCTGTGGTGAAGCAGCCACGCGACTCCCGCACCGACGACGCCGCCCCACAAGACGATCGGCGCAATAGTGGCGAGCGCCGAAGCGATATCCCCGAGAGTGTCGCTGTCCATTCGGGGCGATCCTAGCAGCGGCACTCGCGATCAGGGCGACCGTCAAACTGATGCACTACC
>JACCWY010000402.1 GCA_013697395.1 Chloroflexota bacterium
TCCATCCGCTGCTCGATGCGCTACGCCGGCACCATCGGCTCGTCCGGGTGGTGGCCGGCCTGCTCATCGTCGCCATCGGGGTCATGATCTTCCTCAACACGTTCGCCCGCCTGGCGACGCTGTTCATCTTCGCGCTCTGAGCCTGCTGGCATGATGCCTGCGGCATCCCCCGACCATCACCCTCAGGAGGAGAAGACACCGATGCATCTCGATGGACTCAGGGTCGCCGTCCTGGTGACCGATGGCTACGAGCCGAGCGAGCTGACCGAGCCCGTCGCCGCCCTGCGCGACGCCGGCGCCGACGTCACCATCGTCTCGGACCACGACGGCACGATTCACGGAAAGACCGATACCGACACGGCTTCGGTCGACCTCACGCTCGACACCGCGAGAGCCGATGACTACGGGGCGCTGCTGCTTCCCGGCGGCGTGAAGAATCCCGACGCCATGCGCCAGAACCAGCGCGGCGTGGCCTTCGTTCGCGCCTTCGCCGATGCGGGCAAGCCGATCGCGGCCATCTGCCATGCTCCGTGGATGCTGGTCGAGGCGGACGTCGTGCGCGGCCGCCGCGTGACGAGCTACCCGTCGCTGCGGACGGACCTGCGCAACGCGGGCGCCGAGTGGGTCGACGAGGAGGTCGTGACCGATCAGGGCATCGTCACGAGCCGCACCCCGAAGGACATTCCGGCATTCAACGCCAAGATGCTCGAGGAGTTCGCCGAGGGGATCCACGAGCGGCGGGCGGTGTCCCAGGCGGACGTCGCTCGCTGAACCCGGGCATCCCGGTGACGTGGACCCGTGCCACGGTCAAGGCGCGACGGAGCGGGAGCTCCGTGGTCATCTACCCGAACCCACGGGTGAAATCGCGACAGAGGTGCCTCACCGGCCGCTGTCAACGCCGACGAGCGGCGATAACTGATCCCGAGAGGCTGCAACCGACGGGGATCGGCGGTTTCGGCACACCGCGCGCCGATAAGCGGCGTTTTTTCGTCGCACCGCGGACCCATCGAGCGGCATGCTGCTCTGGTGTTGTGTTGGCGCCGCTGAGCGGCGGCGCGCGGTCGTTGACCTAGCCGGGCGGGGATGCCGTCCCCATCGGCGTCAGCCACGGGCAGGTCCGAGTAGAAGCAGCCCGGCGACCACCGAGCACCAGCACTCCGCGCTCGGGGAGCGTGCGCATGTGCAGCATGTGAACGCCCACGCCGGGCTGCTCCCGGAACGTGACTCCGTCGAGCCACGCCAGGCTTGGCGAGTGCCGATCACGAACAGCGCGTCCGGCGGCCTCATCGGCCCGGGTCGTCGATCGTCAGGACGAAGTCCGGTGGCTCTGGTCGATGGCGAGGCGCGCGACCTTGACCGCGATGCTGCCGCCGGGCACGAGCAGGCCCACCGTGTCCGCGCCGATGTCGAACAGGGCGTCGCGGTTGATCATCTTCGTCACCCTGGCCGCCAGGGCCTGACCCGGTCGCATCTGGCCGGTCACCGCATCGAGCTCGACGACGGCCTTCTTGTCCTTGGGCTTCCAGTGGAACTCGAATGCCCACCACGGCCGGTAGTACAGGTCGATGTTCTGGAGCGTCATCGACTCCTCGATGATGCGGTCGGCCTGGACCGGCTTCATCATCGTCCCCAGCAGCTGGCGAACGACGAACGAGGCCCGCTGCTCCGGAGCCAGGACGATCGTGTCCTCCCCGCCCAGGCCGCTCAGGTCCTCGACCTCCTGCCGTGGACCGGTGACGATCGCGGCGGCATCCGGGGCCGGGGCGCCGGAGACGCCATCGACGAAGAGCTCGGCACCGAACTCCTCCCGGCAATGCTCGACGGTCGGAAGCACGAAGCCTCCGGCGGCCGCATTGATGGTGTATTCCTCACCGTGCACGGTGACCTGGCGCACCTCGGGGCTGCTGGCTGGGATCGTGTAGTCGCGGCTGCGGTCGTAGACATAGCGCGCCTGACAGGCGACGTGCCAGAACGGCTCCAGACGCCGCTGGCTGGCAACGAGCTCGATGTCGTCCGCCTTGGGGCGTTGGAGCAGGTTCCCGAGCCCCGATCCGAACGCTCCGCTGCGCCGATCCATGGCCCGTTGGCGGATCTCGTCGACCGTCAGCCGTTCGTCGAGAACGAAGACGTGCTGGTCCGCGAGCTCGATCTCCATGCCGTTCACTCCTCATCCTGCGACGCCCTTCCGGTCGCCATCATCGCGCAGTCGCGCAAGCGGCCAACGACCATTGGCCCGCGCCAGCGACCGGGCGCATCCCGCTCCAGCTCGTCGTTGTTGCCGCCCCCGGAGGGGCGTCCGCCACGATGAGCCACGCACGTGGACCCGCTGGCCTACTACGTGGGCTGACCCATTACCTTGGAGGGAGGGGGAAGGGATAATCGGCGTGCATGTCCGCGTAGTCCGTCAGGTCGCGCTGGAGTCGCACGACATCGTCATGCATGTTCATCCGGTAAAGGCCCTCGCCATCCTTCCCGGAGAAGTACACCAGGAGGGCTCGCTGTGCCACATCGCTGAGCGGCATAGGCTCCCGGGTCGCCAGCATTATTCCTCGGTGCTTAGGCGATCGCGCCTCCACAACAAGCGAAGCTGCGAGGAACTTTGCTGTTCCTGCGATCTCTGTCGCGGCCTGCAGCATGCCCCCTAGGTCATATCCGGTACATCGCATCGCAAGCAGCCGCCTTGGGCCTCGCCCCTCTCTATCAAGAACCAGAAGTGATCCACGGAGGGTGACCCGCCCGGCCGCAGGCGCAAGTTCAGTGTCCATTGCGATCGGGGTCGAGAGTGCACTGAGCAGGCTGAAGCCGTGCTTAAACCGGGTGTAGACGCGGCGCATTTCGTCCGTGAAGAACGCTCGTGCCCACCGGACCCCGCGAATTGCGCTATCCAGAGTTTGATCAACCAGTGGCGTGAGTGCGCTCGCCTCGTGAGCTGACATGCCGAGATCCTGAAGCGACTCGTGCCCGGGATACGCGACCAACCCGGCCCAGTACTCCGGCTTGTCCCAGTCCTCAGAGTTGATTGTCTCGGTGATGTTTCCGCGCCAACCCAGGTAGGAGTCGGCGATATCCGCACCATTGGCCCGCCACGACGCGACGGCGGAGACGAGCGCTGCCATCTCTTCGATCATCATGCAGGCTTGGCTCGCCGCGAGCCAGTGGATCATCTGCAGCTGCTCTGCGGCGGCTGGAGCGGGCGGATCACCGCGAGCTGCGACTCGGTCGGCCTGCCGCCCCAGTTCAAGGAGACTCTGCAGTCGTTGGGGCAACGCGAACCACGCGTACGCGGTGAGTAGCGAATACGACTGGACACCCAGATAGTCAAATGCCCATTCCGTTTCTAGCTGCACCCTCTGGGCGTCTTCGGCCGCATTCGGGTCGGTGTGCATGACGTAGATTTGTGCGTCGTTCCGGTCCTGGGGCGCTCCGAACGCCTTGATGTACGGACGGTACGGACGATGCAGCCGGTCGCGCTTCACTTTCATTCAGTGCCTCTGCGACGCGCTGGCCTACTGCCCGGTAAGTCTCAAGAAGTCATGAGCGCTCAGCCTGCGAGTCGTCTGAACAAGCCAGAACCAGACGCCGTTCACATCGCGACCCGTGAAGGCATCAAGCGAAGAACGAAGCTGCGCATCAATCTTGTTCGGCGATGGCAGCCACTTCACGTCTTTCAGCGGGACCTTGTATACCGGCTTATCCTGCGGCACCGGCTCCGGCCATTCATCGGGCGCGACCAACAGGTTTGCGTCGCCCGTGACCTCCGCATAGGCGACAACGCCCGTGCCTGCCGCATAGAACGCCATGAGGTCGCCGGCGTGAATCGACTTCCGACCAGGGGTGCTCTCCCAGAAACCCCACTTTCCGGAATCTAGCCAGTTGTGCAGCGACTGTTCAGCCGTGACACCGGAGTGACCTGACGCGGGCACCATCCAGTGGCTCTTCGTCGCGCCGGGGCCGGACGTTTCAGCCACTCCGGCCATTGCCACAGCGGCGACCGGTGTCGGCGGCACCTCGGCGGGGGGCGCGGCCGCCGGGATCGGGAGCGGCTCCAGAAGCTTGCCCTTGAACCACGACGCGATGTCCTCCGCGCCGACCTCGACCTTCTGGTCGTGCAGACGCTTTCGCAGGTACTTGACCTCCAGTGACCCGGCGTTGGTCAATCCATCGCGGAGGGCAGCATCCAACCGCTGAGCGCGGAGCCACGCTTGTGGTCCACCCGACCCTTCAAACGCCTCCTTACTGACGAGCCACAGCTGGTCAAAGAGGGCGTCAAACTCATCCTTCGTGCTCCAGCCTACGAGATCTAGGTTGAAGAGCAACTTACCGGCAAGATCAGCCTGGGCGAACTGGTGGTAGAGCCGCCACTCCCTGACATTCGTCACGACCGCCCACTCAATCCCCAGGATGCTGCAGTACTGAATCACCTGTCCCGCGTCGCCGTCAGTCAAGTTCTTCCCGAGAGCCTTCGCCTCAACCGCAATGCGCGGCTTCCCGTTCACGAGCAGCATGTAGTCCAGATATTCCTTGGTGTCCTTGACATAGAACTCATGCTGCAAGTCGCCGATTGCTTTGTAACCGAGCGCACGGAGCAGCGGGTCAATGAACCAGGCGCGAGTGTCGGCCTCTCCGAGCTTTCCGCCAGTGCCGGAGAGGTGCGCCTTTACGGACTCAACCACCTTCCGCACTTCAACTGCGGCATCGGACTTTACTGACATGGCCGCGAGGATAGCGGACTGATGACGTGGCATACAGGGCACTTATCCCGCTGACACCCAACGCTGGCATCGGCATCTGCGCAACCCCATCGCGATTGATGATTCGCTGGTGGGCACCGTATTGACGATTCAGATCGGATTGACGCGGGCCTACCGTTTGGAGGAATGTACGATCTCATTCCCCTCCCCACTCGCGCGGATGGTTGGCACTGACGTCGTTTGCGAAAGCGACGAAGGCATCGCGGAACACAACCACGCGCTCAAACTCTGACGCCGTTACCGTTCGCCCTGGCACCTTGCCCCGAAAGTCTCCTCATACCGGCCCATCGTTCAAGGTCGCGGAGTACGGCCCGCTGCTCCTGCTCCAGCCGCTGGGCAGCGTGCAGCCCCATTCGTTCTCGTAGACATCTGCGGCCTGCTCCATCGTCAACCGCCCACCACCGCGACGGTCAGGTAATGGAGTGCGAGAACGCGGGCAACGGTCGCCGGCTGCGCGATACCGCTGCCGCTGGCGGTACCGGGTTGCCCGTTCTTCAAGGCTGCGTGGCTTGAGCGCCCCCGGAGGGGCGCCGGGACCGCATTACCTTACTCGTCCGCTATGCGTAGCGGACTACGACTTAGGCCGGCCAGCCGTGCCTACGCAGTCGCCTGTTGCGGACCCGGTGTACCTTCGCAAGCGAGCCGTTCGTCGATTCCGCGCTCCAGTTATGGACGCCAAGCTGCACGTCGCAGAGGAAAAGCTTTATGCCGTCAATCCGCGCATCCGTCGATATCGCGGCCGCGCGCGAAGTCGTGTGGGACCTTATCTCGGATCCGAGTCGGCATACGGAATTCGGGACGTTCGTGTCCGAGGTGAACGTAGTCTCGTCTGGACCCGTGACTAAGGGCACGGTCTATCGCGAGACGAGCGGGCCCCGCCGCATGAAATCGAGTAGCGAGTGGACGATCACCGAATTCGAACCTCCAAGCCGGCTTGTCCACGTCGGGCGCGAGCCGACCATGCATTCCCGGTTCCTATGGACGCTGGCGCAGCTCACTCCGCATTCCACCCGGCTCACGCAGACAGGCGACTTCCTGATGATGCCCAGCGTCAGACCACTCGGATGGCTGATCGAAACCGTCGTCGGCAAGCGGATGCTCGAACGTGAGACTCAACGCATGCTGCAAGACATCAAGCGGATCGCTGAGGCCGAAAGCTGACCGATCCGGGGACCCTGAGGGACGCCGGGACCGTATTACCCTACTCGTGCGCTACGCGTGAGAGCCTACACGGCTAGGGAAGCGGCCCGGGAAACGTTCCTCGATGATACGGGCCGCGGCCGGGGTCAGCTCCCCGCCTGCGACGCCGCGGCCTGGCGCGTTGGTCAGGAGCCCTGCGTCGCGTGCGCGTTTGAGGTCGTCGCGGACGTGAGCCGCGGC
>JACCWY010000415.1 GCA_013697395.1 Chloroflexota bacterium
GGGCCTCGTGCTGCAGGGCGAGGCGGGGATCGGGAAGAGCACGATCTGGCAGGCCGCGCTGGACGCCGCCGGCGGTCGCGGGTACCGGGTGATCGTCACGCGACCGACCGAGGCGGAGGCGCGCCTCCCGTTCGCCGGACTCAACGACCTGGTCGGGGACCTGGTGGATACCTCCGGCTCGGAGCTGCCCCGACCGCAGCGGACGGCCCTGGACGTCGCGCTCATGCGGGCCAGCGTCGATGAGCCGCTGCAGCCGCTGGCCCTCTCCCTGGCCGTGCTCGAGCTCTTGCGCCTCGCGTCGTCGAGCCAGACGCTGGCGCTCGGGATCGACGACGTGCAGTGGCTCGACGAGTCATCGGCCGGCGTCGTGCGCTTCGCGCTGCGCCGCCTCGAGAGCGCCCAGATCATCGTCATCGTCACCGAGCGGACCATCGCCACGACGGTGGCGCCAACCATCGTGGCGGACTTGCCTGCCGATCGGGTGGTCCGCGTGCCCGTGCTTGCACTCGGCACCGACGAGATCGACCGGCTGCTGGCGAGCTCTCTGGACCTGCACCTGGCTCCGACAATGCTCCGGAGGGTGCATCGCCTGGCGGGCGGGAACCCATTCTTCGCCCTTGAGATTGGCAGGACGGTCCGGTCCGGCGGTGGAGATCCGGCAACCGGGGAGGTGGAGCTGCCCGAGTCGCTCGCTGGAATCGTGCGAGCCCGGCTCTCGTCACTTGCCGCCGATGCCAGGGATGTCGTCGTCCATGTCGCGGCACTGTCGCATCCGACCGCGGCGCTTCTCGAAGCGGCCCTGGGCGGCGAGCGCGCGCGGGCCGGTCTCGCCGAGGCGCGGGAGGCCGCCGTGCTCGGTCCTGGCGATGACCCGATTCGATCCACCCACCCGCTGCTGTCGTCGGAGGCGTATGGCCTGCTCGACGAGCCGGACCGCCGCGACCTGCATCGGCGGCTGGCCGCCATCGTGGCCGAGCCGGAAGAGCTGGCCCGACACCTGGCGCTCGGCGCAACGGGGCCGGACGCGGCCGTTGCCGATGCGCTGGATACAGCCGCCACCCACGCGCACTTTCGCGGGGCGCCCGATGCCGCGGCCGAGCTGACCGAGCTCGCCGCAGGCCTCACGCCGGCACTCGATCCACGGCGCGCACGCCGGATGGCGGCGGCCGGGCGCTATCGGCTCATTGCGGGCGACGTCGGGCGCGCGCGCGAGCTGCTGGAGCGAGCACTGGCGGAGCCCGTCGCGAAGGGCGGCACGGCTCGCGCCGAGCTGCTCTTCCGCCTCGCCGGGGTCAGGATGCTCATGGACGACTTCGGTGCCTCGGAGCAGCTCGGTCGGGAAGCGCTGAGCCACGCGGGCGACGACCTGGCCCTGACCGTGCGGATCAAGCTGCTGCTCGCAGGGAACGCATACATCACCGGCCTGAACTGGACCTCGGGTTCCCAACATGCCTTCGAGGCAATGGAGCTGGCCGAGCAGTCCGGCGATCCGCGCCTCCTGGCCGCCGCCATCGGCGCCTACGCAAGCTGGCGCTACGCCACCGGGCACGGACACGATCCGGACCTGGCGCGACGGGCCGCGGAGCTCGAACCGTGGACCGGGCAGTTCCGAACGCTCGACCTTCCCGAGTTCGACCTCGCGAACATCGGGCTCGCCGAAGGAGAGACGGCCTCGGCCTTCGCCCGTCTGCGGAAGCTTCTCGAGCGCGCCGAGGCCGATGGCGACTACTCGAGCCTTCCCTTCCTGCTCGGCAACGTGACCCTCGGCGACTTCATCGATGGCCGCAGCGACGTCGCCCGCGCGCGGCTCGATCGGGCGGCGCGACTCTCCCAGGTGACCGATCAGCACGTGGCGCACGTCCATACGCTCGTCTGGCAGGCCCGGCTGGCGGCTCGGCTGGGCGACGTGGAACGAGCGAGCGCGGCCGGCGGTGAAGCGTTCGACCTCATGGTGGCCACCTCGTGGCGGGCCGGTGAGTGGGGGATGCGGACCGACCTTGCCCTGCTCGAGCTGAGCCGCGGTGACCCATCGTCCGCCCTGGACCTCGTCGCCGATGCGGTCGATTCGACGAAGCCAGACGAGTCGGGGCGGCGGCACTGGGGCCAGGCAGTCGCGGTGGACGCGCTGGTCGCCCTGGGGCGGATCGACGAAGCGCGCTCCGTGCTCACCGTGCTCGAGGCTCATGCGCAGTCGCATGGATCGCCGCGGCTTATCGCGGACGGGCTCCGCGCGCGTGCCCGACTGCTGGCGGCGGACGGCGACGTGGACGGAGCCGATGCGGCCATCGCGGAGGCGGAGGCGATCCATCGGCGCATCGACGATCCGTGGGAGCTGGCGCGAACGCTCCTCGTGGCGGGCGAAGTTCACCGGCGCTCGCGCCGACGAGCCAGGGCCCGTGCGGCACTTCGCGAGGCGCTCGAGACCTTCGCGTTTCTGGGCGCCCGGCTGTGGGCCAGGCGTGCCCGGGAGGAGCTCGCGCGCATCGATGCAGGGCGGCGCGAGGAGGGCGGACTCACGCCGACCCAACGCAGGGTCGCCGAGCTGGTTGGGAGCGGCCTGACGAACCGACAGGTTGCCGACCGCCTGTCCATGAGCGCCCACACGGTGGACGCGCACCTCAAGGCCATCTATCTGGCGCTCGGCATCAACTCGCGCGCACAGCTCCGTGCAGCGACGACGGCCGACCGCACCGCAACCCGGGATTCGGCCGGCGGATCACGGGATTCGGGACCGTCATAGATCCGAGGAATCGCGGAATTTCGCTCGCCGCCTGCAGAGCCGATGCTCGACGCAGAGATCGCCGGACAAATCCGGCGTCAGAGAAGGAGCGAAACAATGTCCCAGGTTCGTCAGGCAGCCGGCGCGTTCCCGCCGGTGGCCATCCACTACATCGCCGCGGTCGCCGCGGCGCTCCTGATTGCAGGGATCGTCGCGCTCTCCGCCTTCGGCTTCCTGAACGTTCAGCTGCCCCCGGTCGATGACCGCGGTGTCAGCCCGACAGTCCTCGAGGCCGGGCGGGAGTGGGAGATCCAGCGGCGGGCGCAGAGCGGCTACATCGAGCCGGTCATCCAGTCCAGCGATGACTGGGAAGAGCAGCGCCGGCAGCAGAGCCCTTTCTAGTGGCCTCGTCTTCCGGTCCGGCCGCGCACGTGAGCACGACCGGACCGGAGCCGTGCCGCCGGGGAGACGGCGTTCACACCGGCGGGGCCGAACTCGTGGGAGACGACGTACGCAGCATCGCGGTCCGCGCCGCGGCCCGGATCCTGGCGCTCGTCCGCGGGTGTCGAAGGTCGCAGGAGCCTCGCAGCGCTCGTGCGCTGACCACCCATCGACCGATAGACTCGCGGCATGGACGACGACGACGGCTACTTCGGCGAGGAGATCGCCGGCAGGTACGACGACTCATCCGACCCCATGTTCGACCCGGCGATGGTCGAACCGGTCGTGGATCTCCTCGCGGAGCTGGCGGATGGCGGACGTGCCCTCGAGCTCGGGATCGGGACCGGCCGGATTGCGCTCCCGCTCGCGCAGCGCGGAGTGCGGGTGCACGGGATCGACCTGTCGAAGGCGATGGTCGCAAGGCTTCGCGCCAAGCCTGGTGCCGAAGCGATCGGCGTGACGATCGGCGACTTCGCAACAACCAGGGTGGACGGCTCGTTCTCCATCGCGTACCTGGTGTTCAACACCATCAGCAACCTGACGACGCAGGCGGCCCAGGTCGCCTGCTTCCGCAACGTTGCGGCGCACCTGCAGCCCGGCGGCACGTTCGTCATCGAGGTCGGCATTCCCGACCTCCAGCGCCTCCCACGTGGCGAGACATACGTCGTCTTCGACTTCAGCGAGACCCACTGGGGCATCGACGAGTACGACGTCGCGCGTCAGGGCATGATCTCGCATCACTTCTCGCTCACCGACGGGAAGATCGAGCGCTCATCGGGCCCTTTCCGCTACGTGTGGCCGTCGGAGCTGGATCTGATGGCGCAGCTCGCCGGGCTGACGCTGCGCGACCGCTGGAGCGGGTGGAAGCGGGAGCCGTTCACGAGCGAGAGCACCAAGCACGTGTCGGTATGGGAGAAACCGGCATCGGCCTGAGGCCCAGAGGGATGAACCGGCCGCATCCTCGGCGGGGCCGATCGACCGGTGGTCGCGAAGGCGCCGATATAGACGCCGGGATCCAGGTGCTCGGGGGCGAGCTCCATCCAGCGCTGGCCCCACGTCCCCAGGGCGAGCGTGACGTCTCCCAGGTCCTCGCCGGCCGACGTCAGTGCATAGGTCGAGCCGCGGCCGCCTGGCTGCGGCTGGCGGGAGATGACGCCGGTCCGCTCGAGCTCCCGCCGGCCAGGCGAGCTGCGAGGCCGATCCCACGGGAACGACCGAGCTGTGGCGGCGCTTCATGGAGAGCATCCCGCAAGGGGAGTTTCAGGTCGTCCCCGAGGCGGGCCACTCCCCGTTCTGGGATGCTCCAGGTCAGGTGGGCGAGCACCTGCGCCGATTCCCGGACGCCCGCGACCGTTAGTCTCAAACGGAGGGAGCCGTCATCATTCGTCGGCGACGATCAGCGTCCCGTTCATGACGCCGGCGTGCTCCGAGCAGTAGAAGTAGTGCTCGCCCGCGGGCAATCCTGGGATCTCGTAGCGGATGTTCCCTCCCGGGCCGCCGACCAGCTCGTTGTCGACGAGCAGCGGGCCGAGGACGTTCTCGGCGCGGATGTCGATGTCGTGCTTGTTCGTCCCGAGGTCATTCGGTACATCGTTGTTGGTGAAGTTGATGATGAATGGCTGGCAGTGTCGTGGACCCTCGATGACCTCGGTATCGAAGGCGAACGAGACGGTCTCGATGCTGATTTCGACCGGCTCACCCTCGGGCGCGACATCTTGGCAAGCTGCCATCGGATCGACGGAACCGGATGCCTCGGACGGGGTCGAGCTTGCCATGTCCGCGTGGCTGGCCCGTCCCGCCGACGAGTCAGCCCCTAATGGGGTGCCCGCTGCCCCGGAACAGCCTGCCAGCAGAGCCGCCGCGATCAGAACGCTAAGTCGTTTGAACTTGGCGTGCATTTCATCCCCCCTCCGTTGCGCCCTCACGTTTCGCGCTGCCACACAACCGAGTAACGGTACACCCGCTCGTTCGGGGAGGAGAGGAGGCTAGCGGCGATCCCGCCCATCGGCATACGGCCCAATGCCCTCGTTACTGCCTGAGCAGTATCGAGACGACGCCCCGAGCCCCGCTACTCGAGACGGCCAGATCCAGCGCGCCATCATTGTCGAAGTCGGCCGCGGCAAGGCCCAGGGCCACGTCCGGAAACGCATCGATGCCCTGCGTCCCGATGAAGCCGCCATCGCCCGTGCCGCGCCAGAACCAGACCTTCGTGTGCTCGTATGAGCCGCTCAGGACATCCAGGATGCCGCCGCCGTCGAGGTCGACCACGGCCACCGCGTGGCAGTTGCCTGCCTCGTAGCGCACCGAATCGGCCAGCTCCATCCCGGGGATCCTGTTCTTGGGCCGACGGAGGCCTGTGACGAACCGGATCATGAAGGGCTTGGCGCTGCGAATGGCGCAGTCCGTCCGGTTGACCGTCGTACCTCGTGGTCCATCGCCCAGCGGGCTCGCCCGAGCCTGGATCCGCGCGCCGCGCGCGGATGCCAGCCCAGATCGCCCAGCCGGCGACGAGCAGAGCGCCGATCTCAGCGAGAGGCACGAGGACGAGGATCCATTCAGGGTTCCGGGGCCGGCCAGCGGGATCCAGGCATACGAGAGCGGCGAGAGCGCGAGCGCGACGGTGCTCGCCAACCAGGCCCGTCGGGCGAGAATGCTCTCTGCACGGTCCATTCGGGGTCCTCGTAGCTCCTTTCTCTCGCGCTCAGGGTTCCTCGGCGGGGGCGGGCGGACGAGCGGTCGTGAATGCGCCGATGTACACGCCGAGCAGGATGATCGCCGCGCCGATGAAGAGCGCCGGCGTGAGCGGTTCGTGGGTGAGCACAGCCGAGTACACGAGGGTCGGGATCGGCTGCAGCAGCAGGATGTACGAGGTCGCCGAGGCGGTCCAGCGGCCTAGCAGGAAGACATAGAGGCCGAAGACGGCCACCGAGCCGCCGACCACCAGGAACACCATCGCCGCCCAGGTATCCGATTGCGCGGGCGTTCCCCAGGTGTCGCCGGCGATGCCCGACAGCACCAGCAGGAGCGCCCCGCCTCCCAGCATCCCGACCGCGTTGCTGGCCACCGGGTGCGCTCGAGGGGTGAGCTTGACCACGATGCCCGACTCGGCCAGGAGCGTGGCACCGGCAACGACGGCCAGCAGCGAGGGAAGCGGGACGTTCGCATCGATGCGGTCGGCGACGAGGAAGACGAGGCCACCCAAAGCGATGATCGCTCCCACCAGCGCACGAGGGCTGAAGCGCTCGAGCCCGTGCGCCACCGCCAGCAGCAGCGTGAGGAGCGGACTCAGGGCGATGATGATCTGGCCCGTTCCAGGCGGGGTCTCCTGGAAGCCCCAGAAGAGCAGGGCGAAGGCCGCGAAGAAGCCGAGGACTCCGTACACGAATGAGCCGAGGAGCGCCTTTCCGTGCGGGACCGGGATGCGCAGCACGACCATCGCGGTGGCGAAGATCGCCCCCGCGGCGATGAAGCGCGTCGCGGCCGCCCAGAACGGGTCGAGCTCGTCCACCGCAACCGCCACGCCAACGGGGTTGCCGCCGCCGATCAGGGCGATCGCAACAAAGACAGCCGTGTTCAAGCGCGAGTCGCCCGAATCCGTGCGGATCGGACCGGTCACGCGACCCCTGCCCGGCCTACGCGCCGGAGAGCGTCGTCGTCCACTGGGAGACCTCGTCCCGTGTCGGTGGATCGGCGCCGTGGCGGGTCGCGGCCATCGCGCCGACCGTGATCGCGTATTCCGCGGCGGCCACCACCTGGTCCAGGTCGCCGAGGTCCGTCCGGCCGTGGCCGGCATCAGTCCAGGCTGCCACGAACCCCGCCCCGAACGCGTCGCCCGCGCCCACCGTGTCGACGACTGGCACCGACGGGACGGGCAGCTCGACCACCGTCGATCTGGTGACGACGCGGACCGGCGCATCGCCATCGGTCACGAGCGCGACCACGGGGCCGCGAGCGACCATGGTGCGCGCCGCCGCCAGTGGTTCCGCGCCGGGGTGGAGCCAGGCGAGGTCGTCGACGCCCACCTTCAGCACGTCGATGCGCGGCATGAGTCGATCGAGGCGATCCCGGTACGCCGCCGGGTCGCCAGTTGCCGCCGGACGGTAGTTCGGATCGGCGAACACGACGACGCTGTCGGACACACTCCCGACCAGGACCTCGATCGTCGAGCCGATGGGCTCCATCACCAGGCCGAGCGTGCCGATATGGAGCACAGCCGCATCGGTTGGGAGCTGCGAGAGATGGCTCGGGAGAAGGCCCGATGCGGCCGTGCCGGTCAGATAGAAACGGTAGTGCGCCGTGCCGTCGGCCTCGATTTCGGCAACCGCCAGGGTGGTGGGATGGTCGGTGGTTACGGCGAAGTCAAGGAGCACACCGTCACGCTCCAGCTGACGCCGGAGCATCTCACCGAACCGATCATCCGACAGGCAGCCGGCGACGGCGACCGTCGATCCGAGACGCGCGAGCGCACGAGCGGTGTTGTACGGACCTCCTCCCGGCACGGCGCGGACGGATCCATCGGCTCGAACAAGCAGATCGACGAGACTCTCGCCCGCAACGACGATCACGGTCCTCGGGCGTCGATGGCGGCCGCGGTATCAAAGAACGCCTCCCAGTGCCGAAGGAGGCCGTCCGTGATCGTCAGGTGGTGCACGAACCGGGTGGACCACTCGCGGCCGTCGGGCTTCGCCCGACCTTTGAAGTCGCCGAGGACAAGGACGGTGTCGGCCTCGGCAAGCATTCGGCGCACCTCGAAGGTCAGGATCTCCTCCGCGGCTTCGTGCGCGTCCATGAACCGAGCCACGCCAACGCGCGCTTCCCAGAGCCCGCCGTAGGGGAGCCGGCCTTGTCCCGGATACCGCAAGCTCACGTCCTCGGCGCACAGCTCCAGGAACCGAGGAATGTCATCGGCCTCGAGTGCCGCGTACAGCTGTTCGGCGGTGCGCAGGGCATCGTTGGTATCCATCCGTCCGATCCTATGCCCGCTGATTCCCTCCGAGGATACGAAGACGTTTGTCCCTCGGCGACTACTTCTTCTTCTTGCCGCCGGCCTTGGCTCCGCCCTTTTCCTTCTTGCCCTTGCTCTTCGAGCCAGGTCCCTTGTCGGGCATGTCGCGGTCTCCTCGAGTTGTGGACGTATTGACTCTACACCGGGTATACCCAGATCCGTAGGCAGCGCGAATCGATCTCATGCGGCGTACCATCGCGCTCGTGCCAGTGCGAGCGCGTCGCGGTCGACACCATTCACTTCGAGTCGATTGGATCAGCGACGCTGATAGGCGTGGCGGGGCCCTCGCCCTGTTTCTGGCGTCGTCGACCGTTCATCGGGAGGGCTGACCTGTCGCCGGCAGTTTGCTCCTAGCTCGTTCGCCGCAAGCTGGCGTCCACCTTCATTGGCTCCAGATCGTCGCCCCACTCATGTGGCACGCCGCGCTCGCTCATCAGGTCCTCGACGCGAGCTTCCAGCTCCTGCTGGAAGGTTGGATCGCCCTCGCCGATGAGCCGCAGCAGGGCGGCTGAGAGGTAGCCAGCCGGCCAGCCCTGCACCTCCTCGAGCCGTGGCAGGTGGGCGGCCAGGTTGTCGTGGTAGGGCGGCCAGGTCGACTGCAAGCCGAACAGCGTCCTGACCAGCGCGCTGGCCGATGCGGCCGCGTGCATCCGACGGCCGAGATCGTCGCCGCGACGAGCCGCCTTGATGGACCGCACGAATGAGTTGAGGTAGTCGTCGTACGCGGCGGGAGTCTGTTCCCGCGCAATCCTGCCCGCCTCGGTCGCCATTTGGCCGAGGAGCGCAGCGATCTCACCGGATCGATCGAAGAGAACCTTGGCCGACAGATAGGTCGCGGTGTACCAACCCGGATCAGCGACGTAGCGCTCGACTCGCGCCTGGGACTGGTAAAGCACGTCCAGCTTCGGCAGGCCAACGGCGGCTGATTTCTCGACCAGCGCATTGCGATCTCGCCTGGCGGCATACGCGTCTTCCGTCACGATCCGGATGAGGTCGTAGTCCGAATCGTCGCGGTGCGTGGCGAGGGCCCGTGACCCGTGAAGGAGCAGCCCGACGGTCTCCGGATCGTTGCGGCCCTCAGCGATGAGCTCGGCGAGGAAGCTGTCGTCGATTCCCTCGAGCAGTGGCATGTCCATCGACGGCAAGTCTAGGACCGGCGGTGCGGTGCGGTGGGGTGCGGTGGGGTACGGAGCCGTCTCTGCGTAGAGCGTCCGCGACGGTGACGATCCAGGCCCAGGTGACGGGGCGGTGGCGGAACGCGGGTCATCAATTCGGGGAGCGTGACGTCGCCGAACCATGATCCGGCCCTGGGTAACAACGCCTCGTCGGTCCCGGTGGACGTCAAGGGCAAGCCGTCTCGCTGATCGCCTTGGCGCGGTGAATGCAGCGCGTCATCGGCATGAGGCGGCTGCGCCAGGATTTCGACTGGCTGGTGAGCGCCGGCCTCCTGCTGGCGGCGTTCGTGACCGCGGTCACCGGCCTGATCGCGGACTTGTGGGACCTGAATGACTTCTGGTACCACACGGTCGCCGGGTACGCGATGGGCGTCCTGGCTGTAGCGCACGTGGTCCTGAACTGGGGGCGCCTCGTCTCGTATGGCCGGTTCCGGCTGCGCCAAGAGCCACGCAGCGACCTCGGCCCGGCGGTCCCGTCCACGCGGGGGCGCCGGCCCGTGAACGTCGAAGCGCCGCGACCGACACTCGGGAGCCTTGGCCGGGGCCTGCTCTCCCGGCGCGGGTTCATCGGCGTAGCCGTCGGCGGCGGGCTCGGGTGGCTGCTCGGACGAGGTCTGCGTCAGCCACCTCCGATCGCCGGCGGCTCCGACGTCGGCGTCGTGTATCACGAGTGGAGCAAGCCCGGAGTTCTCGACGCGCTCGGATCTGTGGCGAACTGGGGCCAGTTTCCGGACCTGTACAAGACGTACCCGGGCTCCGCGCGCATCGTTCTTCCGGAAGCGCGGCTGGACGAG
This sequence comes from Chloroflexota bacterium, assembly GCA_013697395.1. Taxonomy (GTDB): domain Bacteria; phylum Chloroflexota; class Limnocylindria; order QHBO01; family QHBO01; genus JACDBZ01. The sequence continues at coordinate 10,135 of JACCWY010000415.1, forward strand.
GGCCGGCCGACCGCGCGGACCATCGCGGATCGTCGCTCGACCCGCGCCTACTCCGACCAACCGCTGAAGCTGGAGGAGCTGTCGCACGTCCTGTTCCTCATGACCGGCATCAGCGCTGATCGCTGGGGCAACGCCCGGCGCACCGCGCCGTCCTCCGGGGCCCTGTACCCGATAGAAACGTACGTCGTCGTGCACAACGTCGACGGTGTCGAGCGTGGCGTCTACCACTACGCGATCCGCGATCACGCACTCGAGCAGGTCCGGGCCGGCGACTTCCGCGAGCAGGTCGTCGACCAGGGGATCGAGCAGAACTTCCTGGGCGAGTGCGGGGCCGTGGTCTTTCTGACCCAGATCCTGCAGCGCATGCGGCCCAAGTACCAGGACCGCAGCTATCGCTACGGGCTGCTCGAGGCAGGTCATATCGGCGAGAACGGCTACCTCGCGGCAGTCTCACTCGGGCTTGGAGCCTGCGGGGTCGGCGCGTTCATGGACGACCAGATCAACGGGATGATCGGGGTCGATGGCGTCGAGGAGGCCGCCGTATACATGCTCGCCATCGGCCACCAAGCGTAGACCGCCGGCAGCTCGCCTCGCTACTCGCCCGGCCGGGGCCGGATCTCCACCCACGGAGCGCGCCACGCGGGCGGATCGAATGCCGGCGCGAAGAACGATTGCGACCGGTAGACGAGCCTGTCCCGCAGCTCCACCACGGCGATGACGAACCAGACCGAACCGTTCGGGTATCGGGCCCGCTGGATGCCGGTGAAGACGTCGTCGTGGCCCTCGACGCGAATGATCGTGAACAGGGGTGACCTGACGAACCGATCCTCCCCACCGATGATCCGATCCTGCCCCAGTCCCTCCAGCCCTCCCGGGTAGTTCGTCATGATGGCTTCGAGATTCTTGGCCCCGCGCGTGAGCTCGCCCGACTGCGGGTAGAAGTCTTCGAAGTCCGGATGGGCCAGCTCGCGGACTGTGGCCATGTCGTGGTCGTTGAGTCCGCGCAGAAACCGTTCGACGATCTCCCTCGAGGTCTTCGCCATGCTCAGGAGGCCCTCGTGCGCTCCGCTTCTGGCGCGGCGGGCGCCGAGGCCGTTATCGGCGCGACGCCCAGGGCGCGTGCCTCCCTCGCGGAAAACGCGCGAGTGCGGAGCGTCTCGAGCGCCTGCTCATGTGCCGCCAGGATGCTGTCGAGCATCCGCCTTCGGACCTCGCTCGGCAGCTCATCGGCGCCGGAGGACGCCTGCTGGTATCCGGCGTGCGACATGTAGGCGGAGACGATGCGTTGGAGCTCGGCCGGTTTCAGCAGCGTGGCCAGCTCCGGCAGCAGCCGTTCGAACGAGGTGCGGTCCAGCGGGGTGAAGGAGCCAAAGTCGCGCGCGACGGTCACCGCAACCCGGTTCACGTCGACCTCGAAGTACACCGCACGGGCCGCGTTGCGCGCCTGGCTCATGAACTGGCGCCGCTGGATGTAGACCCCGACGAACAGCCAGCCGATGACGCCGACGAATGCGCCGATGATGCCGGGAACGAGCTGCTCCAGCTCCATGTGCCCGAGTGTGGATTCTCGATCTCCGCAACGCAACCCCGCGGTGACCGAGGGGGTCGGTCAGTCGGAGGGCTGACGAGGAGGGGGCGTAGTGAGGTTGTATCGCGCGATGACGTCGGCGAGCCACGCCGGATCGGCAGCGCCTGCGGGCCGCCGTGCAGCGTGCCGGAGGCCACCCAACAGGCCCAACCTCTCGAACGAGAGGCGCGCCGGCGCAGATCCGACCTGCCACGCTTGCCCACCGAGAGGCGCTCGATCACCTGCGCTCGCAGGTGCGCCGCCTGGTCCCACTCGAAGCAGATTCTCTCAGAGACCGCCAGAGGCGAACCGGCTGCTCAGAAGCTAGACCTCGACGGGGATCGGGTAGACCTCGGTGGCAGGATGGCCGGCGCGCTCATGGATGCGCTTGATCGCCTCGGCGTTCGGCGCTTCCGAGACGCACCACACCATGCCGGACTCGGGATCGCCCCACGCCCGTTGGAAGTCCACATCCTCATCGCCCTGGATGTCGAGATCCGCCTGGTGAGCTGCCTTCAACGCTTCGGAGGTGATGCCATGCATCCCGTGGTGGACATCCATGAACTTGGGCATAGTGGGGCGCCTCCTCATTGCGGTCGCCGGCTCCTGGGACGTCGCCGGTTCCCGCCTGTTGTACTCCTGATCGTGTCCTGCGGCTAGTCTGCCTGCGCGTCCGGTCTCGGTCACGTGGCGAAGTTGACGCCGGGGCCATCGGTGCGGATCAGCGTGACCTCGATCTCACCAGCCTCATCCGCCGGCCGAGGTCGGCATCCCAGGGCGGAACGACCGGATCCGGCTCCTCTCGTCCGGCTGAGCGCACGTCGACCTTCGCCGGCGTCGTTGCGCGTACGAGTACGATCCGTTCGTGCAGCTGCGCCGGAAGCGATTCGATCGGCCTGACGAGGTGCGGACGGTCGAGAAGGGTCGCATCGAGCTCGTCGAGCTGGGAGAGCTTGCGGTCGGGCGCGCGATCTTCGAGCCGGGGTGGCGCTGGTCCGAGCACGTGAAGCCGATCGTAGGGACCGATTCGTGCCAGGTGCACCACAT
>JACCWY010000449.1 GCA_013697395.1 Chloroflexota bacterium
ATCCTGGGCGGCGCGACCGTGACGGACCTGCCGATCCGCCGCATGAACTACCCCTCGCCGAACCCGGCCACGGAGCGGGGCCTGCTCCTCGCCTCCTACACCTGGGGGCAGGACGCGCTCCAGTGGGGCGCCATGGACGACGAGACGCGGCAGGAGGAGGCGCTCGACGACGTTGCGCGCATCCACCCCCGGATCCGCGAGGTCTACGAGGTCGGCGCTTCATACGCCTGGTACGGCGACCGATGGGCGCGCGGCGCCTTCGCGATGTTCGCCCCCGAACAGCAGACCCAGCTCCAGGCCGACATCGTGTCGCCGGAAGGCCGGATCCATTTCGCCGGTGAGCACTGCTCGCTCTACCACGCCTGGATCCAGGGTGCCCTCGAGTCGGGCATCCGCGCCGCGCGCCAGATCCACGACGCGCCCACCGCCGACTAGCGGAGCGGGCTACCAGCGCTCCTCGTGGATCAGGTCCGCCAGGGCGAGGCGCCCACCGGACCGGTTCGGAGCGCTCAGCTGGGACGGATCGGCCGGATATCCGAACGACAGGAGGTAGTCGCAGCGCCGGTCTGACGGAAGGCCCAACAGCCGATGCGCCAGTTCGTGGTCGTACACCGTCGCCGGCACACTCCCGACGCCGAGCTCCCATGCGGCCAAGACCATGTTCTGCGCGGCACGACCCATGTCCCAGGTATGGGATGTCGTGGACGGCTCGGGGGAAATGAGTGCCACCGCAACGGCCGCCCCGGCGAGGTGTCCCGCGTAACGGCCGACCTCGGCGAGTTCCTCAAGGTGCTCGCGATCACGGATCACGATGAATGCCCAACGCTGCTCGTTCTTCGAGCTCCCCGCGCGCCTGCCGGCGTTGAGGATGCGTTCCACGTGCTCTGCCGCAAGCGGTCGGTCCGCGAACTCCCGGATCACACGTATTGAGTTGATCGCCTGCCAGGTCTCCATCCCGCTCATCATCGCACCGTAGCCAGAGGCACCTCGCCGTGGCGGACGAAGATTGAAGTTCCCATCGGCCTTTGGGACCCATACCGTGTACGTGCATCGGTATGAACCGGTGCCGCATTGCGGAAGAGGCATGGATACCGATCTCGTGGTCCGAGCCCAGCATGGTGACAGGGAGGCGTACGCCGTCCTTGCCACCGAGATCGCCGATCGGTTCGTTGCCGTGGCGCGCAGGATCCTGCGCGACATCGACCTCGCCGAGGATGCGACGCAGCAGGCGCTGCTGGGCATCTGGCAGGACCTTCCGCAGCTCCGCGATCCGGCGCGCTTCGACGCCTGGTCGTATCGGCTTCTCGTGCGCGCCTGCTATGCCGAGGGCCGAAAGCAACGTCGCTGGGCACCGAACCTTCGCCTCCTGCCGGCTGACGAGTCGACGAGGGGTGACGACATGGGCTCGGTCGTCGATCGCGACCAGCTCGAGCGCGGCTTCCGCCGCCTTTCCATCGACCATCGCGCGGTGGTGGTGCTGCACCACTACCTCGACCTGCCGCTCGAACGGGTCGCCGAGCTGCTCGGCATCCCGGTCGGGACGGCCTATTCACGACTTCATTACGCGATGCGCGGGCTGCGCGCGGCGCTCGATGCCGACGCACGGACCACGACGCAGGAGGTTGCCCGATGAGCACCGATCGCGACACCACGCGCATCGTCCGGTCATGGCTGAGAACGGACGAACACGAATCCGCGGACCGCGTCCTCGATGCCGTGCTCGACCAGCTCGACACGACCCCACAGCGCCGAGTCACCTGGTGGCCGGTGCGGAGGTTCCCCGAGATGAACACCACCGTGAAGCTGGCCCTGGCGGCCGCGGCCGTCGTGGTTGCGGCACTCCTGGGCATAAGGTTCCTGGTACCCGGTAGCCAGAACGTTGGAGGCCCCGCGGAAACACCGACTCCGTCCCGCGACGCCGGTCGCTTTTCCGCAACCGACGGCTCTGGCGCCCGGCACCTACTTCTGGGACGTGGGAACAGCGTCCCCAGTGCGATTCGCCTTCACCGTTCCGGACGGGTGGACGAATCGGAATGACATCATCCGCAAGGACCACGGGGGATCAGGCGAGGTCGCCCTGGGCGTGTGGATCGTCACGAACACATACGCCGATCCGTGTCAGTGGCGAGAGTCGTTGCTCGATCCACCGGTCGGGCCGACCGTCGAGGATCTCGCGACAGCACTGTTGGACCAGGTCGGGCGCAACGCATCACCGCCGACCGACGTGGTGGTTGGCGGCTATCCGGCAACGAGGATCGAGTTGTCGGTACCCGCCGACCTTGACATCGCCACGTGCGACAACGGGTACTACCGGGACTGGCTGCAAGAGGGTGAGCTCCACTCCCGGAATCCAGACCTCGATTCCGTCGATCCGTCCAACGTTCTGTTCCGCAGCGGTCAGGTCAACGTGGTGTACATCCTCGACGTCGAGGGCGCCCGGATCGTGGTCAACACCTGGCACATGCCCGGCTCCTCCGAGGCGAACCTCGCGGAACTCGAAGCGATCCTCTCGTCCGTCAGCATCGAGCCGTAAACCTCGGTTCGGCACGTCCCGGTCTGCCGGCGTCGGTCATCCGACGCCGGCTCCATGTTGGGCAGATCGGGCTGATTGAACGCTCGGGCAATACGCCCTCTCATACTCACCGATTGGCCGCGGACGCGGTCAGCGCATAGAACGGGTGAGGCGTGGAGCGCGAGCTCGTCGAGCGGCGGCAACCTCCGGCTGCTGCCTCACGACGGCGGAAGCGCTCCGGACTCGAGCTCTCGCATCGCCATCCAGGACCAGCTCGACCGCGGCTTTCGCCGCCTGAGCGTCGAACATCGCACGGTTGTCGTGCTGGTCCACTACCTGGGCCTGAGCCCGACCGAAGCCGCCGAACGGATGGGAACGCTCGCCGGCACGGCGCGATCTCGGCTGCATTTACGCCCTTCAGCAGCTGCGCTCGGCTCTCGAAGCCGATGCACAACCACAAACCTCGCGAGGCACGGCATGACACGCGACGACGACTTCATCGGCCACCTCGAGGGCTACCTCGATGAGTACGAGGGCAGCACGCCGCTGCCTAACGAGGTCCGCGATGCCATCCGTTCCCGACTTACTTCGACCCAACAGCGCCCAGCCTGGTGGCCGGCGCGGAGGTTCCCCGAGATGAACAACAGCGCAAAGCTGGCCTTGGGGGCCGCGGCCGTCGTGGTCGCGGCGTTCCTGGGCATCCGTTTCCTGCTGCCGGGTGGTGTTGGCCTCGGAGGTCCCGGCCCGACACCGACGCCGACCCCCACGCCGGTGCCGGTCCTCGATGGTCAATCGAATCTCGGAGGCCGGTATCGGGTGGACACCAATCTCCCCGTTGACGTCACGGTCGCGCTTCCCGCTGGTGAGGGCTGGTCGGCCGGCAGTAACTGGGTTGCGATCGGTCCGAAGGGCAACGACGCGCCCGACGGCATGGCGATCCGGTTCTATACCGCCGGTGACCAGTTCAACCTCTTCAACGAACCGCTCTCGGCGAGCGACGGCGTCCTGGATCCCCCGGTAGGCCCCACGGTCGACGACCTCGTGCAGGCGATCGTGAGCCACCCCGCGTGGACGGCCACGGAGCCGACGGACATCTCGGTGGATGGCTACGCTGGACAGCTCGTCCAGCTCACGATCCCCTTGGACGCCGACCTGAGCCCCACGGGCAACGACAGGTTCCTCCTCTTCGACGACGGACTCGGAGGCCAGGTCTGGGGCTGGCAGCCTGGCCAGACCCACGCCATCCACATCGTGGACATCGATGGCGAGCGCGTGATCATCGAGGCCTTCTCGTATCCGGGCACGTCAGCCGAGGACCTCGCCGCACAGCAGGCCGTGGTCGATTCGGTTCAATTTGAGCCGCAATCCTGAACGGGCTCGTAAGCGGCGGTGGCCAGTCGTCGACTCGATCCTGCTCGGCGGATCGTAGTCGGCGGCCCGTGAACGATTGTGAATTAGGCGGGCAACTTCCAGGTGGAGGAGGCCCTCAGGTCCAAAAAGGGAGCAGACAGTGCAGACTCGATTCAAATTCGCGGTTCTCATCGCGATCGTCGGCCTGGCGGCATACGGCGGCAACGTGCTGGCGGCGCCGGGCCCACAGGATGAGCTGGCGGCGGTGCGCCGGGCTACGGCCCAGTTCCATCGTGTTGAAGCCGCGATCGCAGCCGGTTACGAGCTCGGCTACGTCAACGGTGACGGGGCTCGGATCATCGACGGCTGCATCGCGCACCCGATGGGGGCGGGGGCGATGGGCTGCCACTACTTCAACAAGGCACTGATCGACGATCTGGTGGTGGACGTTCTCAAGCCCGAGGGCTTGGTCTACGCCTCGAGCCCGAGCGGGCAGCTCAAGCTCGTGGCCGTGGAATACGTCGTCCCGGGTCCTAACTCCAATCCTTCCGGGCCGGCTGTGGCGCCAACCCCGTTCGGCATGGGGATGCACATCCTGGTGCCGCAGGTAGGCTTCCACACCCTCCATGCCTGGATCTGGAGTCATAACCCGGCAGGGATGTTCGCCCACTGGAATCCTGAAGTCACCTGCCCGTAGATATCCTCCAGATCTCCCAGCAAGCGTCGGCCGCCGGAGCTATCC
>JACCWY010000472.1 GCA_013697395.1 Chloroflexota bacterium
GCTCCGGGCACTGCTTTTAGCGCGTCTTCGGACACCGAGGCGACCAGCGGGACCGAGAGGATGCCCACCGCGACGCCGGCCGATACGAGGCTGAAGAGCCCGGCGTCCGTGAAGCGCTGGACGAGCGACGGAGCGATGACCGACACCGCGAAGAACCCCAGCACCACGCTGGGGATGCCGGCCAGGATCTCCAGGATCGGCTTAATCGTGCGTCGCACGCGGGTCGACGCGTACTCGCTCAGGTAGATCGCCGCGCCAAGCCCCAGCGGCGCCGCCACCAGCATCCCGATGCCCGCCACGGTCAGCGTGCCCGCGACGATGGTCTGGATGCTAAAGAGATCTCGACGGGGGAACCAGCCCCGCTCGATCAGCAGGGACAGATCCACCTGCGAGATGAATGTCCATGCCTCGCCCGCCAGCGACAGGATGATCAACAGGCTGATCAAGATCGAGACCGAGGCGGCGGCGAGGAAGAGCAGCCGGACGCCGAGCTCCCGGCGTCGACGTGCGGGACTGCCCCGCAGGTCGCCGATGGAGAGCGGTGAGTTGGTGCTGGAGCTGGCGGTCATCGGGCGATGGCTACCTTACACGGAGCGCTTGAGCGCTGAACAGGGGTGGATCGGAGGAGCCGAGTGGGGTGGAGGCACCCACTCGGCTCCTGGCCTCACCGATGATTCGTCCGGACCCGGGTCTATCGGCCGTCCCAGGCGTCAGCGGTCGCCTGGCCCTGCTCGTCGGTGAGCGCCACGTAGCCGACCTCGCCGGCGAGGGCGAGACCCTCGGAGACGTAGTAGTCGACGAACGGGGCGAGGGCCGGGTTCTCCTCGACCGCAGCGAGGCTGGGGTAGATGAAGAGTGGCCGGCTGATCGGGTACGACTCATCGGCGACCGTCTCATCGCTCGGAGCGACGCAGCCATCGCCACCGTCGATCTCGAGCGACTGCAGCCCTTCCGCCTCGCTTGCGAACGCAAGCCCGACCCAGCCGAGCGATGACGGGCTGCCGGCGATGCCCTCGACGATCACGTTGTCGTTGGCCGACGCGGTGTAGTCGATGCGCGAGACCTCTTCGGTCCCGCGGGCCTCGGCGATGTCGCCGAACACGATCTCGACGAAGCTGTCGTAGGTGCCGGACTCCTCGCCGGGAGCGGTGATGTCCAGCGAGGTGTCCGGGTACGGTGCGTTGGTCGCGCCGAACTCGTCACCAAGCTCGCCCTCGAGCTCCGCGGCCAGGTCGTTGGCGTCGCTCCAGTTGGCGAAGCCCTCCGACTCGGGCCCGAGCAGGGCATACAGGTCCAGGAAGCTCAGGCAGGTGACGTCGGCGTTCTCCTCGGAGGTGACGACCGAAAGGCCGTCATACGCCACGAGCAGCTCGACGTACTCGACCCCGGCCTCCTCGCACAGCGCGATCTCCTCGTCCTTGATGGCGCGCGACGCATCGCTGATATCCGTCTCGCCGTTGCAGAAAAGCGCGAATCCGTCGCCGGTGCCCGGACCCTCGACGGTGTACTGGAAGTCGGGGTTGTCGGCGGCGAAGGCTTCGGCCACCGCGTTCGTGATCGGCTCGACGGTCGAGGACCCTGAGACGAAGATCTCACCGGCAGCGCTGCCGCCGGGCTCGCTCTCCGGGGCGGTGCTCTCCTCGGTCGTTGGCGCGTCGGTCGGCTCTTCCGACTCGCCGGTGTTGCTCTGGCACGCCGCCAGCACGAGCATCAGCATCATGCTGATGCCGAGCAGCGATCGCCACCACTTGCGGTTCACGGTCAATTCATCCTCCGGTTGGGGGAATGTGTGTGGGTGGCATGCGAAAGCTGCTGGCCACTCCGGTTGCACTCCGCAGCGTGGGAGGAGGCCCTTAACGTGGCCTTAGCGGAGCGTCAACGGTGTGTTAAGGACCGATCCCGGCCGCGGACGCCGCAAGCCCGACCGCGCCGCCGACGGCCACGAGCAGCACCGACGGCACACGGCCCCACCACAGCGCCGCAATCGCGCCGAACGCCAGCGCAACCGTGAGCGGATCGCGGATCGCCGATGCGCCGAGCTGCACCGAGACGGCCGCCATGAGCCCGATCGCCGCCGCGTTGACGCCGTCAAGCAGCGCAGCCGCCAGGGGTCGGTCGCGCAATCGCTCGACCATCGGGCCGATGATCGCGACGAACACGAAGGCGGGCAGGAAGATCGCAATCGTTGCCACGACGGCACCGGGAATGCCGGCCAGCACGTAGCCGATGAAGGTCGCCGTCGTGAAGAGCGGACCCGGCGCCACCTGGCCGATGGCGACGGCGTCGAGCAGCTGGGCATCGGTCAGCCAGCCCAGGCGCTCGACCAGATCGCCGCGCAGGAAGGCGAGCAGCACGTAGCCCGATCCGTAGAGCAGCGCGCCGGCCTTGAGGAAGACCGCGGCCAGCGTGAGCAGGTTCACCGACGCCGCCGTCGCCGTGGCCCCGGCGACCGGCAGCACGAGGCCGATGGCAGTCCACGGGTGCCCGGTGCCGACCCTCGTCACGGCGACGGCGACGGCTCCAGCAGCGAGCAGCACCAGCTCGTTCACGCCGGCCACCCACAGCAGCGCAACCGCGGCGGCCACCGCGATCCGCAGAGGTCCGGTCAGCGCGGTCCGCGCGAACGCGATGAGCGCTACGCCGACGATCGCCACGACCACCGGCTTGATCCCGTACAGCAGCGCCTCGCCGGTCGGCGTCTGGCCAAACGTGACGTAGGCCCAGGCCAGGGCAAGGACGATCGCCGCGGCCGGCAGGATGAATGCGAGCCCGGCCACGGCGAGGCCCGCACCGCCGCCACGAAGGCGCCCGACGAGCATCGCCAGCTCCGTCGAGTTCGGCCCGGGGATGAGGTTGGTGATGCCGATCATGTCGACGAGCTGTGCATCGGTCAGCCAGCGGCGTCGCTCGACCACCTCGCGGCGCATGAGCGCGATGTGCGCCGCCGGCCCTCCGAAGCCGATGATGCCGAGTGAGCCGAAGACGACCACCAGCTCTGTGAGACGGCCACGCGCGTGGCCGCGATCCGTCTCAGAGCTGGGCACGCGCGATTGTTACCAAACCGGGAACACCGGTGACGGCGCGCATTGGCGCCTAGTCCCTTTCGGGTTCGTCCTCGTCGGGATCGAGCTGGACGATATCGCCGTCAGTGATCGCGAACCCGTAGCCCCGGTCGCGGTCATCTGTCTCCTCACCGAGATCCTGCGAGACATCGATCGGCCGTTCGTCAGCGCTCAATTCGTGCTCCTCTCGTCCCATCGTGCGAGGCGCCGGGCAATGCCTGCGCCTTATGGCGGCCGGCTCGCGCCTCATCGCCATGCGGTGCGCACCGCCGTGGATCGTCACGCCGACATCCTTGCGCGCTCTCATCAAGGGGACATCAAAGGCTAGCTTGCGCAGATGGATGGTGGAGCCGATCACCCGCTCGGGGTGACCGGCCCGGGTCGGCTCAGCAGCAGGCGCCGCCGGCACAGTCGCAGTTGCCATCGCAGCAGCCGTCGTTGTTCCGCATCTCCCTCACCTCCTTCCGCGCTCATCGCAGGGGTCGCGAACGGGCAGGAATCCGAAACGCAGGCGCAGGCATCGGTCAACCGAGGCGCTCAGGCGGCGTGCGCGCGCGGCTCGCCGAAGATCGGCCTGGTGGCTGGCGACGAGCAGCTCGGTCGTGAGATCCATGTGGTACTTCTCGTGTATCGCGACGACCCTACCGCGTGTATCGATGCTTGTCAATATGGACCATCGTCGATATACTGCGGCCAAGATGAGAAGTGTCGATCCCGACGTCATGCTGCTGTCCGCCCTGGCCGACCCGGTCCGCCTGTCGATCGTTCGCCAGCTGGCCGAGAGCGATGGCATCTGCGCGTGCGATTTCACCGAGTGCTGCGATGTCAGCCAGCCGACCGTCAGCCATCACCTCAAGGTCCTCCGCGAGGCGGGTGTCCTGACCAGCGAGCGGCAGGGCACGAACATCGTCTACTCGCTCGCGCCCGATCTCGCGCGCCGCTTCGGCGGCATCGGAGCAAGCCTGGCCGGGCTCGTCCAGCTCGACCCGCTCCCGCGGCATGGAGGTGCCCAATGACCGATCAGGTGCACGACATGGTCCGCGAGCGCTACGCCGCGACCGCCAACCAGGCCGCCTCGGGGAGCGGCGCGTGCTGCGGCCCCGAGCACGGGATCGGCGCCGGCCTGTACAGCGCGCTCGAGCGCGAGGCACTTCCCGACGCGGCCGTCCTCGCCTCACTTGGCTGCGGCAACCCGACCGCCGTCGCCGACCTTCGCGAGGGTGAGCGGGTGCTCGACCTGGGATCGGGTGGCGGGATCGACGTGCTGCTCTCCGCAAAGCGCGTCGGGCCGACGGGCCGCGCATTCGGGCTCGACATGACCGACAAGATGCTGGCGCTTGCCCGGCGCAATGCCGCAGAGGCCGGTGCGGGCAACGTCGAGTTCCTGAAGGGTCACATCGAAGCGATTCCGCTGCCGGGCGACTCGATCGACGTCGTCATCAGCAACTGCGTGGTGAACCTGGCCGCGGACAAGCCGGCGGTCTTCCGCGAGATCGCGCGGGTGCTGCGACCGGGCGGGCGCATCGGCATCACCGACATCGTCGCCGAGGACTCGCTGTCGCCCGACGAGCGCGCCGAGCGAGGCTCGTACGTGGGCTGCATCGCTGGTGCCCTGTCGTTCGCCGAGTTCGCGTCCGGCCTGCGCGACGCCGGCCTGACCGGCACCTCCCTGACGCCCACCCACCAGGTCGCCGATGGCATGCACAGCGTCATCGTCAAGGCCACCAAGCCAGCGACCCTGAGCGCACCCGCTCCGGTCGATGCAGCCGAAATCGCGATGGTTTCGGCGTGCGGGTGCGGCAGCGGTGGCTGCTGTTAGCGGGCCGTAACGCTTCACAATCCGCTCCGGAT
>JACCWY010000474.1 GCA_013697395.1 Chloroflexota bacterium
CCTCCACTACTACGCCGACCTGACGGTGGAGGGCGTCGCCACGGCGCTCGAGCGCAGTCCGAACACGATCAAGTCCCAGCTGCGGGAAGGGCTGGCACGCTTGCGGCGGCAGCTCGATGCCGGGGACGGGACCGATGCGTGACGACCGCGACTTCGAGCACCTCCTGCGCGAGGCGCTCCATCGAGAGGCCGAGGGCCTACCGCTGCGCATCGACGCGATGACCGTTCAAGAGAGCATGACCCGAACGCGGCGCCGGATTCCAGCCTGGGTCCTGCCGATCGCCGTGCCGGTCGGCTTCGCAGTGGTGCTGGCTGTGATAGTCCTTTCTGCCCCTCCCGCCAGCCCTCCTCTGGCGCCCGGATCCGCCGTCTCGGCGACAACGCCGCTCGCTCCGGCTCCGAGCGGCCCGCCGAGCGAGGCATCCGCCGCTGCGACACCAGGACCGACTCCGCACCCCGCCAACAGGACCGCCGCGGCCGTGGCGCATGGGGCGGACCGTCTCTACGTCATTGGCGGTCGGGCCGGCGCGAGCCCGCTCGAGTCTGGCAACGTCTTCGATGGGCTCACGTGGAACGATTTGCCGCTGATGCCGCAGCGGCGAGTGCATGCCGCGGCGGTGATCACCTCTGACCTGCGCCTCTTCGTGTTCGGCGGTCAGTCTCCCACTGGGGAAGCTCTCGACACGACGCTCGTCCTCGAACCCGAAGCCGACGCCTGGGCCGACGGCCCGCCGATGCCCGTTGCCCAGTCCGGGATGGCGGGCGTTGAGGTGGACGGCCGTGCATACCTGTTCGGCGGCTCCGCTGAGGGACACGAGCGCGACGTCCTCGTCCTCGACCTGGAAACGGGACTGTGGCAGGACGGCACACCAATGCCCGTGGCGCCCGAAAATCCCATCGCGGCGAGCGTCGGATCGGATGCCTACGTACTGTCGGGCCCCGTGGCGCTGCGGTACCGAGGTGACAGCGGGACGTGGGAGTCGCTCGCTGAGCCTCCCCTGATCGGCTTCCCTCGCGCGGTCGTGGCCGCGAACGACAAGCTCTGGCTCGTCGGAGGCACACGCGCCCCGGGCGACAGGTATCCGGGCGTTGCCTACTTCGACCCCTCGGATAACACGTGGCGGCTGACTGACGCGCAGCTTCCGCCGGGAAATATGTGGCTGCACGTATACCCGTCAGGCGACCGCCTTACCGTCATGGGCGGACACCGCGCCGGAATGACCACCACCATCGTGGAGATGGCCGACTCCTGACTGTGCAGTGTGCACATTCCTGTAACCGATCGGCAACCCGGATGCACTGGTTCCGCCGCGCTCTTGGCTTCTAGGCTATCTGCACAACGTCAGCCCATCCCAGCAGGAGCCCTCGATGCCCGAGATCAACGCCGGAGACACCGCCTGGGTCCTGACGAGCACGGCGCTCGTCATGCTCATGACACCCGGCCTCGCACTCTTCTACGGCGGCCTGGTGCGCCGTAAGAACGTGCTCTCCACGATCATGCACAGCTTCTTCATCCTCGGCCTCGTGAGCGTGACCTGGGTCCTGTGGGGCTACACGCTGGCCTTCGGTCCGGACACCGGGCTCGGGCTCATCGGCGGCCTCGACTGGCTCGCGCTCGAGGGCGTGACCGGCGAGCCGTCCGATGTGTACGCCACCACCACGCCGCACCTGGCCTTCATGGCGTTCCAGATGATGTTCGCGATCATCACGCCGGCCCTGATCAGCGGCGCGTTTGCCGAGCGCAAGCGCTTCAAGGCATTCGTCCTGTTCGCCGTGGCCTGGTCGACCTTCGTCTACGCGCCGATCGCGCACTGGGTCTGGTCACCCGACGGCTGGCTCTTCACGCTCGGCGTGCTCGACTTCGCCGGCGGCACGGTCGTGCACCTGTCGAGCGGCATCGCCGCCCTGGTCGCCGCCCTGTTCATCGGCCGTCGCACCGGCCTCGTTCAGCCGGCCACCGAGCCGCATGACGTGCCGATGACCGTCCTCGGCGCCGGCCTCCTCTGGTTCGGCTGGTTCGGCTTCAACGCCGGCTCCGCCCTCGGCGCCAACGGCCTCGCCGCCAACGCGTTCGTCACGACAAACACCGCGGCTGCCATGGCCGCCATCACCTGGGTCACCATCAGCTGGCTCCACAAGGGCACGCCATCCGTGCTGGGAGCGGCGATCGGTGCCGTGGCCGGCCTGGTCGCGATCACCCCGGCCGCCGGCTTCGTGACTCCGGCCGCATCCATCCTCATCGGCCTCGGCGTCGGCGTCGTCTGCTACGGCGCGGCCCAGCTGCGGCTGCGGGCCCGGGTCGACGACGCGCTCGACGTCTTCGCCGTCCACGGTGTCGGCGGCGCCTTCGGTGCCCTCGCCACGGGCATCTTCGCCACGACTGCCGTCAACGCGGCGGGGTTCGAAGGGCTGCTGAACGGCAACCCCGGTCAGCTCCTCACGCAGCTCATCGGCGTCGGCGTCGTGGGTGCCTACTCGGCCGTCATGACCGGCGCCATCCTCTTCCTCGTGAACCTCGTGACGCCGATCCGGGTCGCCGGCGACGTCGAAGAGACCGGACTCGACCTCGCCCAGCACGGCGAAGTCGCCTACCAGCCTTAGCCGCAGCCATTCCGAAGGGAGATAGCGCACCAATGGTCATCGCCGCCCTGATCTGCTTCGCCATCCTGCTGGTCGCCTGGGTCTTGGCCCCAGACGGTCGAACGACCAGCGTTCCAGCCGCGGCCGAGGCCGAGGCCGAGCGAGACGCGATCCCCGTCGCCGTCTAGCGTTCCTGGTCCCGCGGACCAGCCACGGGGAGCTGTCAGAAGACGCGCTCGGGCGGATCTTCAGCTTCCCGGCGCAGGCGGACGGCCGTGCGCCCCATGCCAGTCGAGTTGGCCCTGTGACAACCGAAAAGCGGCTCGCCGGTCATTCCGCCAACATCGTTGGCCGAATGGCGGCCGAATGGACGCGGAATGAGCAGGTCAGGCCTTCCCCGGCCGTTCGTCCGTCGCAAGGCCAATTCAGTTGGCGTCGGTGGAAAGCGACGGCGCCGAACGGGTGATCAGCTCCCCGTCGTGACCGCGTGGCCGGAACGGTCGAACAGCGAGCCCGGCTGCCAGGGGATCTCGCGGTGACGACGATGCAGGACGCCGAGCACCTCGTGCTCGAGGCCGCGCATCCGCTCCTCCTCGTCGATCTCGGCGTGGTCGTGACCGAGCAGGTGGAGCGTGCCGTGGATGGCGAGGAGAACGAGCTCCTCGACGACTCCCCAGTCGCCGTCGGCCGCCTGCCGCAGCGCCTGGTCGAGGTCGATCACCACGTCGCCCAGCAGGAGCGGGCCGGGTGGCGAGACGCCGTCGTCATCGGTCAGGTGCGACTGGCGCCCGTCGAGCGTCCATTCGTGGAGCGGGAAGGAGAGGACGTCGGTCGGCCCGCGCTCGCCCATGTGGTCGAAGTTGAGACGCTCCATCTCGCCGTCGGCGCAGAGCGTCAGCTCGACCTCGGCATCGTCGCGGCCGAATGCCACGCGGACCGTCTCGCAGATGGCTGACTCGAGGAGGGCCAGGGCCGCTTCGGCCTTGAGTGGCTCGACCGCGTTCGCGACGCGATCGGGCCCGACGCGGTCGTGGAAGATGACCGAGCAGCCCATCGTCCGACCATCGTAGCGGTCGGGGTGGGCATCGCTCAAGGCCTAGGGCCAGCGCGCTAGGACTGCTCCCGGCGCTCCACGATGGGGAGGACATTCTCCGGGTACTTGATGCGCGAGTGGTACATCCCCAGCAGCTGGCCGACGAAGGCTTCCTTGATCTGGAAGATGTTCTTCAGGGTCAGCTCGGCGTCGTCGAGCTGACCGTCCTCGACCCGAGCGTCGACGATCCGGTCGACCATGGCGCGGATGCTCTCCTCGTCCTTCTCGTCGAGCGAGCGGACGGAGGCCTCGACACCATCGGCGAGCATGATGATCGCCGCTTCGCGACTCTGAGGCTTCGGGCCCGGGTAGCGGTAGACCCGCTCGTTGACCAGGTCCGCGCGGCCGCCCACCTCGCGCAGCGCCTTGGTGTGGAAATAGGTCATGACGCCGGTTCCGTGGTGCTGCGGGATGTAGCCGATGACCTGCACCGGCAGCCCGTGCTCGTAGCCCAGGTCGATCCCGTCGCGGATGTGGCCGGCGATGATCCGCGCGCTGGTCTCGGCGTTCAGGTCGTCGTGAATGTTGTGCGCCCCGGCCTGGTTCTCGATGAAGGCCAACGGGTTCTTCATCTTGCCGATGTCGTGGTAGTACGCCGCCACCCGCGCGAGCAGCGGGTCGGCACCGATCGTCTCCGCCGCGCGCTCGGCCAGGTTGCCGACCATGACGCTGTGGTGATACGTGCCCGGGGTCTCGAGCAGCAGCCGGCGCAGCAGCCGGTTCGACGGGTTGGCCAGCTCGAGGAGCTGGAACACCGTCATGATGCCGAAGACGTTCCCGAGAATGGTGAAGCTGCCCACGGCCAGGATCACCGCCAGGAAGGCGTTCACCAGCCCCATCGCCGCCAGCTGGAGCACCGCCGGCAGGTCGCGCTGGCCGAGCAGGCTGAAGGCGGTCACTACCGCCACGTTCGTGATCGCCAGTGCGACGAAAACGCGCACGAAGGCGTTGAGCCGTTCGGCGTGCGTGATCGTGAGCAGCGATACGAGGCCACCGGCCATCACATACCCGGCGGGCTCGAGCGCGTCGCGGTTCATGACACCGGCGAGGATCGCAAGCCCGCACGCCATCGCGGCGCCGGCGGAGGGTCGCAGCAGGATGCCGATCAGCAGGACCGTGGCTGATGTCGGCACGGCGAAGGCCCACAGGGTGCGATCGGCCGAGATCCGAATTGCCACGGCGGTCACCACCAGCGCGAGGAAGAAGAGCAGGACCGATCGGGTGCGGTGCCACACCTCGGGCTCGAAGCGCCACAGGTAGCCGACGAGGAGCGAGGCGACGATCGCGGCGATCAGGATGTTCCCGACGACGGTGCCGGTCTGGACGCGAGGACGCGTGAGGCCGAGCTCCTCGAGCGCCTCGACGTCGCCGATGGTGATCGGGTCGCCCTCGCGCACGATCGTCTCGCCGGCCCTGATCTCGACCTGCACCGGCGCCACCTCGGCGCGCGCCTGCGCCTGCGCGGCCTCGGTGAGCTCGTCGTCGATGACGACGTTCGCCTCGACGAGCTCCGCGGCAAGGTCCCCGGCCAGCGCCCGCTCCTGATCGGCCAGGTCAATGGTGATGAGGTCGCGGACCGAGGCGCGGACGCCCGGCAGCTCGTCCTCGCGGATCGAGACCGCGAGCGTGGATTCGAGCGCAGTGCGCGCCGCGGCCGCGACGATCTCCCAGCGTGGCACCGGCATCTGTGACACGAGCTCACGGTGAGCGATCCTGATCTCAGGCACGTCCGAGGCGAGCCGCGCGCTGACGTCCTCCGCAGCGAGGCTGCCGCCGTCGCGGAGCTCGAGGATTCGCATGACGCGGCGACCGAGCGTGTCGAATGCGGCGAGCTGGTCCTCCTGGTTGTCGACCGGCGACTCGAGGGTGTCCGGCACCGGCTCGACGAGCGCGGCGGCCTCGTCGCGCGCGGCCTCGGTCTCGCTGACCGAGTCGAAGGTGGCGTCGCGCTGGGCGCGGATGTCGCGCTCGGCGATCTGGCCCTCCTCGAGATTCTCCTGGCCAAGCGTGATATTGGCCGACAGGATCAGGAAGAGGGCGACGGCCACGATGGCGCCCACGATGATCGCGCGCCACAGCATTGCGTTGCCGCTGCGGCGAACTTCGCTGAGCGTCCTGGGAATGAACACGAGATCCCGGCCTCAGCCTGCCAGCAGGCGACGAACGGTTTCGCTCACCGTGCGGCCGTCGGCACGTCCCCTGGTCTGCGGGACCACGCGCCCCATCACGCGGCCGAGGTCACCCGGCCCGGAAGCACCCGTCTCGCCGATCGCCTGCCGGACGAGCGCCTCGACCTCGGCCTCACTCATCTGCTGGGGCAGGAACTCGGCAAGGATCGCGGCCTCCGCCTCCTCCGCGGCGGCCCGATCCTCGTGGCCGGCGTCGCGGTACATCGCGATGCTCTCGCGGCGCTGCTTCACCTGCTTCGTGAGGACGTCGACGACGTCCGCGTCGCTCAGCTCGCCGCGGCGCGCGATCCTGACGTTGTGGGCGGCCGCCATCGCCATGCGCAGCGTCTGGGTGCGCTGCTCGTCGCGAGCGCGCATGGCGTCGCGCATGGCGGACTCGATCCGGCCTGACAGTGGCAGCGGGGCATCGGTCTCCGGCGTCATCGGTTTCGGTCGTTCCTCCGCTGCGCCGGGATCCGGTTCGGTTGAGGCTGGCGTCTGGCTACGCGCGCGAGGTTACCTTTCGCTTCTTGGCTTCCTTGCGCTTTCGCTTCACGCTGGGCTTCTCGTAGTGCTCGCGGCGTCGTGCCTCGGCCAGGATTCCCGACTGCTGGATCTTCTTGTTGAATCGACGCAGCGCGCTCTCGAACGTCTCGTTCTCGCCCACGCGAACTTCTGCCAAACGTCTCGCCTCCTTCCCGCTTTCAGAGTCGTGCCGATGAGTCGGGCGGCTCAGCCGCCGGGCACGCAAGCGGAGCGCAGGGTACCAGCGCAGCCGAAGGGGGTCAATCGGCGTCGGTGCGATGAACGTGACGAGCCACGCGCCCGCGTCCCGAGCAGGATCAGGACGAGCAGCGCAGACCCGCAAGCACGCTGTAGGAGACATTGACGTCCACGCGCGTGCCTCGTCAGCCCGGCGGCCAGGCCATCGGCCTGCCGCCGAGGAGGTGGAGGTGGAGGTGGAAGACGGTCTGTCCCGATTCGGGCCCCACGTTCGTCACGACGCGGTAGCCGCGCTCCAGGCCTTCCGCGTCGGCGACGCGGCGCACGACGGCGAACAGCTTCGCCAGCAGCTCGGCGTCGTCGTCGGTCAGCGCATGAGCGTCGGCAATGTGGCGGCGCGGGATTACGAGGACGTGGGTCGGTGCGCGCGGCGCGATGTCGCGAAAGGCGATCACGTCGTCGTCTTCATGGACGCGATCGGACGGGATCTCTCCGGCCGCGATCCGGCAGAACAGGCACTCGGGGTCCCGATCGGTCATGCCGGCCAGCCTAGGCGAAGTCGCCGGTTCGCGACAGGATGACGGTGGCAGCGGCGGCCGCAACGGTCTGCGATCGCAGGATCCGCGGTCCCAGCCAAGCCGGCACGACGCCGGACTCCTCGGCCGCCTGCGCCTCGGCGCGGCTGAAGCCACCCTCCGGACCGATGATCACGGCGCTCGGCGGCTCGAGCTGCCCGAGCCGAGCCGCACCGTGCCGTTCGAGGAGCAGGACCGACCCGGGCACCAGGGCGCCGGACAGCGGCACGGGCCCATCGATCGACGGAATGATGCCGCGCTCCGACTGCTCGGCCGCCTCCCGCGCGACGGCGCGCAGGCGCTCGAGCCGGCGAGGCGAGATGTCGCGCACGACGCATCGCTCGGTCACCACCAGGCTGTATGAGGCAACGCCGAGCTCGGTCCCCTGCTGGATGACCGTCTCGAGCGCATCGCCCTTGAGCAGCGCCTGGACGACCGTCAGCCGATGAAGGGGCTCTCCGGCCACGGCCCGCCGCTCTGCGACCACGCACTGCTCCCCGTCGAGGCGGCACACCATCTCCGAGCCGTCACCGGTGAGGAGGACGATCCGATCGCCGTCACGGAGGCGAAGGACCGAGCGCACCTGCCGCTCAATGGATGCCGGCAGGGCAAACCGCTCGCCGCCGACGGCCTCCGGCGCCACGAAGAACCGATGGATCGTCATGCCGCCGGCCGCAGCCGCAGCGAGGTCCACTCGCCGTCGTCGCGCCGCTCAACGACCGCGAGGCCGGCGGCCACGAGCGCCTGTTCCACCTCGGCCGCCCGCGGCTCGATGATGCCGCTCGCGAGCAGCGTCCCGCCAGGGGCCAGGTGGGCAGCCAGTCGCGGCGCGAGGTCGACCAGTACGGTGGCGACGAGATTGGCGAGCACGAGCCCGTGTCGCCGGTCCGGGCCGGCCGGCAGCGACCCCCCTCGCACCTCGAACCGGCCATCCAGCCCGTTGCGGAGCGCGTTCTCGTGGGCGGCGGACACGGCAAGCGGGTCGGTGTCGAACCCGATGGCGCGCCGCGCGCCGAGCCGGAGCGCCGCGAGCGCCAGGATCCCGGAACCGCAACCGACGTCGAGCACGCTGGCCGGCATCGGGTCGAGCTCCTGGAGCAGCACGAGACAGCCGCGCGTCGTGGGATGCAGTCCCGTCCCGAAGGCCATGCCGGGGTCGAGCATGATGGCCACCTCGCGCTCGGCCAGCGTCTCATCGGCCCAGGAAGGGACGATCACGACCCGCCCGATTCGCTGCGCGACGTAGTGCTCTTTCCAGGTGTCGGTCCAGTCGGCATCGTCGACCCCGCGCACTCGCAGCGGCCCGATCGGCCGCAGGCCGAAGGCCTGCAGGTGCCAGAGTGCGCGCTCGGTCGACTCCACGAGCTCGGCGGCGTCGTCGGCGTCGGCCAGGTGGGCCGTGACGATGAACGGTGCTGCCTGGTCGGGGCGAGCGGCGAGCTCGTCGCTCGGATCGCGGATGAGGCGCGTCGGATGGACCGCCGTTCCCGCCGCCACGCGCCCGAGGATCTCGCTGACGGCCTCGACGGCCTCGGCGTCTGCCTCGACGCTCAGCTCGAGCCAGCGCATCGGCCCGACCTCAGCTGAAGAGGTCGCGCAGGCGGTCGAAGACCGATGTGCCGCCTCGAGGCAGAACGGCCGGCTGGCTGACCTCGTCGAGCTCGCGCAGGAGCTCGCGCTCGCGCTTTCCGAGCTTGGCGGGCACGACGACGTTGACGATCACGTGGAGGTCGCCACGTCCGGCCCCGCGCAGCCGTGGTACGCCGAGGCCCCGCAGGCGGACCTCGTGGCCGGACTGCGCGCCCGCCGGCACCACGACCTCTTCGGTGCCCTCGACGGTGGGCACGGTCAGGGTCGCTCCGAGTGCTGCCTGCGGATAGGTGATCGCCAGCTCGTGGTACAGCTCGGTGCCGCGGCGCATCAGCTGAGGATGCGGGCGGACCTTGACCGCCACGTACAGGTCGCCGTTCGGGCCGCCTCGCGGCCCGGCCTCCCCCTGGCCCTCGAGCGCGATCCGCTGCCCGTCGTCGATCCCCGCTGGGATCGCGATCTCGACCGTCCGCTCCTGCTCCACACGACCGTCACCGCCGCAGACACCGCATGGCGTGGCGATGATCCGTCCCTCGCCTCGGCAGCGCGGGCAGGCGACGATGTTCACCATCTGGCCCAGGATCGTCTGCGCCACGCGCCGCTTCTCGCCCGAGCCATTGCACTCGGGGCAGGTCTCCGGCTCGGTGCCGGGCTCGCCACCGGCCCCCTCGCAGCGCTGGCAGGTCACCTGCGTCGGGAAGGCGATCTCCCTGGTCACCCCGAACACGGCCTCGGCGAACTCGATCGTCAGGTCGTAGCGCAGGTCCGCTCCGGCCACCATTCGGCCGCGTCGGCGCGCACCGGCCGGGGCGCCGCCGAAGAACGCGTCGAAGATGTCGCCGAACGGGCCGAATCCACCGCCGAAGCCCTCGAAGCCGCCCGCCGCGGCTCCCTCGACGCCCGCGTGGCCGAACATGTCGTATGCCGTGCGCCGCTGTCGGTCGGACAGGACGCGATATGCCTCGTTGAGCTCCTTGAATCGCAGCTCCGCACCGTCGTTCGTATCGA
>JACCWY010000493.1 GCA_013697395.1 Chloroflexota bacterium
CTCCTGAGACGAACGCCGCGCCGCTCGTCGCGAGCGTGCCCGCAGGGCCAGACGACCAGATCGGATCGACGAAGCCTCGCGACGCACCGCCGGGACCACGCTGCGCCGGCCAGCCGTAGTTGCCGCCCGGACGGATGAGGTTGATCGCGGCATCGCGTGCCACCGGCTCCGTAGCCCACCTCACGCCGCCATGCGACCATTCTGCCCCTGGCTGGGACCGCGGGCACGGCCAGCGCGGGCTCCATCGCACACGTCGTAGAACCGTCGCACCCCGACTGCACTGCGGTTCCTACCTGCGCGTTTCGGTGCTCCCCCTCCCGGCGGTGTGCCTCGATTCGCCCCAGGGCTATATATCGCTGCACCCACGCATGGACGAGTCACCCGCGCGGCGGCGTGAACCGTCCCCTCGCGTTGCGTGCGACGAGAAGGGGGACGACGGTGTCGCCGTCTGACGCAAGGTCCGTTGCTAGTGTCTCTGCATGCCTCTCGCGTTTGCGCGAAACTGATCTCGACCGAACAGTCGAGCTGGGAGGCGACGATGACCGATCTCGAGTCCTTTCGAGCGCTGATCTCGCAGCGGCAGCACGAAGCCGAAGAAGCCCTCGTCCGCGGCGATGTCGGGCCACGACTGCAGATGTGGTCCCACAACGACCCTGTCAGCCTCTTCGCCGCCGTGGGTCGCTCGAAGTCGGGTTGGAACGAGTTGGACCCGGCGTTCCACGCGGTCGCCTCCCGGCTCGTCGGCGGCCACGATGTCAGCTACGAGATCATGGCCTGCGACGTGACCGACGAGATGGCGTGGACCGCTGGGTTCGTGCATTTCACCGTCTCGATCGACGGCGGGCCGCTCACCCGCTACACGCTCCGCATCACCCACGTCTACCGCCGCGAAGCCGGCGAGTGGAAGGTCGTCCACGAGCACAGCAACTCGAGCCAGCCACCAGACCCCCCGCGTCAGCTCCCTAACTGCCAGGGGACGGTGATCGAGCGCACCCGATCTCGCGGCACGACTGCCGATCGAGCGGCAGCCCGCACTTCGGGCAGGGCGCGATGCCGTGTAGCCAGTCGCGACGCGAGACGGGGGTGCGTTCGATCACAGGCATAGGCTACGGGCGATGACACAGGAGGTCTGGCTCCCACTTGTGACACTGATCCTCGGTTACGTCGCGAAGCCAAGCGAGAACGAAGCGGCGGTGACTCGAGCGACTGCTCCCGCGGGGTGGATGCGTATTCTGCCGGTCGCGACACTAATCCTGGCCATCGGATGCAACACCCCTGGCGCATTGGTCACAACGACGCCGCCTGTCTCGCCGTCGCCGGCCGCGGCGCGACCGTCCGGTGGTCCGCTGCCTCCCGAGCTCCTCGGAACGTGGAAGCCGACCGATACCGCGCTCGTCGGCACGTTGATCTTCACGGCCCCCGACAAGTACGCGTTCGAGACGCCGAGCGACATCGCCGGCGGCAACGTCGTGGTGAACGGCGACGCGATCGCCTTCTTCGGGGCCGCCCGCTGCGGGCTCGCGTTCCCGGGCGGCGTCGGCCTGTACCGCTGGACCATCGTCGGCGGGGAGCTGGCATTCGTTGCGCTCAATGACGATCCGTGCGGCCGTGTCTCCGATCTCAAGAGCCGCCGCTATACGAAGCTGCGTTCGTGACTCGGCCGTGTCCGATCGCGCCGCGGCACGCCCCGCATGACCGACGAGTTTCAGCGCAGGAGCGCCGGACGGGCGCCCATCGACGTGAGCAGCGCCTCGGCGGCCGCGAAGTCGGCGAGCCCATCGTCCCGCGTCTCGTCCGACCGTGCCCGCACCGTTCCCCGGAGCGTGAGCAGCGTGCCCTGGTCCCAGGGCTCGCGCGCCTCGCGCGCCGCCTCGATCGACTGGTCGAGCCGGCGAGGGCCTCGGCGTCGGCCTCGCCGAGCATCGCGCGCGTCCAGTGCAGAGCGCCGAGGACCCGGTTCCGCCAGGGGAACGCACTCGCCGCCTGCGCGATGTCCCGCGCGCGCTCGAGAGCCGGTCGCGCGGCATGCACGTCGCCGTGCACGACGCCGACCATGCCGAGCATGTAGTTCGACAGGACCTCGCACCCTACCCTGCGCCTGCGGTTCCTATACCGCACCTTCGGCGCTCCCCCTACCGGAGGCGTCTCGACGCGGATCGCAGGCGCGTGCTGCGTCGGTCTGCCGC
Organism: Chloroflexota bacterium; assembly: GCA_013697395.1. Taxonomy (GTDB): domain Bacteria; phylum Chloroflexota; class Limnocylindria; order QHBO01; family QHBO01; genus JACDBZ01. Next base: position 2,187 of record JACCWY010000493.1, read on the forward strand.
CACCGCCTCACGCGTAGCTCACAGGTTCGCGGGCGCTAACCGTCCCCATTGCGTCACGTGCGCCCTGAGCGGAGGGACGGGCACCGCTACGCGCGAGGGGTACGGGCCCACTCATGCGGTGTTCGTAGCTCTGAGGGTGCTACAACCACCCCCCTGGTAGGCCCACCGTTAGGCCACCGTAGGTACCACCCCGCATACCCCTGGGCGCCGACCTTTCGCGTGTTGCCTAAGTTGTTGCCTAGGCGATGGACGACGAGGGACACCGACGGACTGCAGCGCACGGAATCGCCCATGAATCACGCTCGGCGAACGCCTGCGGACGAGGGCGGACGCGCAAGGTCGGTTTTCAGGACCGCCACGACCGCGCCGACCAGGCCCCACTGTGCCCACGCTTGTGCCCGCGCCACTGGACATCGGCGGTCGGTCTGGACATCGGTGGACGACTGCGCGGCAGATTGCGGCCTATGCGGATGCGCTCGGACACCCGCGGACGTGTGAGTCGAATTTCAAGACCGCCGCATTCGACCACTCTGCCACCCCTCCGAGGCAATAAGTATGGGCTCATGATCGCAATAGAAGAACCCAAAAATGAGGCGTTGATGCCCATTCTTGATGCCCATTCGAAGATCAGCCCGCTTATCGCGGGATGTCGATGATCTTCTGCCTTACGGCGTCGCTAGACAGCCCAAGAGATTGGAGCATTGCTTCGGCGCCAGGCTCACGAAGAGTTGCGAGTAGGGCGTGCTTGGTCCGAGGCGCATTGAACTCTTCGGCTGGACCGCCCCCGGGCGTTGGCGCTTCCTTGTCGTCACAGCCAGCCTCTGATCTTGCTCGCTTCGTACTTGCGCTCCATGTGAACATGGTGGGAGCTGATGTGGAGCGGTTCACGCGCCCTACTTCTCGGTTTCGTCGCCGCTCTCAGCCTCACGTACCTATTCGGTGTGGGCCCACCCTATCCCGGGATCGACGGATTCACCCCGTATGGGCCGATCGCGATCGCGTTACTCGCGACGATCGGCTCGGCGATGCTGGTACACCGGCTGACTCGC
>JACCWY010000496.1 GCA_013697395.1 Chloroflexota bacterium
GCGGAGGTAGCAACATGGCCGTGCAACCCAACATCCTGTTCTTCCACGTCGACAACCTCGGCGCGGGTGAGCTGAGCTGCTACAGCGGCGGCCCCTACCGTGGCCTCTGGACCCGACGTACCGATGCCTTCGCGCAGGAGGGCGTGAGACTCACCAATTACGCCCCTGAAGCTCAGTGCACGCCGACGCGCTCGGCGCTGCTGACGGGTCGCTACGGCATCCGGAGCGGCAACCACACCGTGCCGGCGGCCGGAGCTGCCGGCTGGGGGCTCGTGGCCTGGGAGCGCACGCTTGGCGACCTCCTCTCCGCTGCCGGCTACCGCTGCGCCGTGTACGGCAAGTGGCATGTGGGCGAGGGGCCGGGCCGGTGGCCCACGGATCACGGGTTCGACGAGTGGTACGGCGTGCCGCACTCGTACGACGAGGCGCTGTGGTCGATCGATCCGTGGTACGACCCGGAGCGCGATCCGGTGTCGACCATGGTCGAGATCAAAAAGGGCGACCACGACGTCACCGTCGGGGACCGGCTCACCTACGAGCACCGGCGGGTGGTCGATGTCGAGTACAAGCGCCGCGCGGTCGCCTTCATAGAACGCCAGATCGCCGGCGCGGAGCCGTTCTTCGTGTACTTCAACCACTCGATGATGCACCTGCCGTGTGTCCCGCGCGCCGGATTCGCCGGCAAGACCGGCAACGGCGAGTGGGCGGACTCGCTGCTGGAGCTCGACTCGGACTTCGGTGACCTGCTCGATGAGATCGACAGGCTCGGTATCCGGGACGACACAATCGTCGTGTTCGCCGGCGACAACGGCGCGGATGACATGCTGCTATGGCGAGGCAGCCCGGGGTTCTGGGAGGGCTCGTACCTCGCTGGTGGTGAAGGAAACCTGCGGACGCCCTGCATCGTGCGGTGGCCGGAGGCTGTCCCGGCGGGCGGGACCACCGACGAGATCGTCCACGTGACCGACTGGTTCACGACGCTGCTGTCGATGGCGGGCTGTGGGGAGCTGATCCCGAAGGACCGCAACATCGATGGCGTCGACCAGACCGAGCTCCTGGCGGGTCGATCCGGGACGTCGGCGAGAGAGGGATACCTCTACTGGATGGGCGACACGCTCTACGGTGTCAAATGGCGGAACTTCAAGCTCAAGCTGGTCGAACAGAAGTACATGCTCGACCCGGCGGTGAAGCTCCCCATGGGGCACATCGTCAACCTCGTCACCGACCCCCACGAGCGCGAGCCCTACAACCCTCGCTATCTCCACACGTGGACTCGAGCGCACTTCGGTCGGTTGATCTCCGAGTTCCAGGCCAGTTTGGCCCGTGAGCCACTGATCCCACCCGGCGCATCACTCGACCACATACCGTCTAGCGCTTCAGTGACGTGACGTCCGCGGCGATGCTCGGCGACTTCTCCGTCGAGGCTGTGCGACAGTCGGGCTATGACATCGACCGCTGAGACCCGGCCGGGAGTTCCTGGGCCACCACCAGCGGAGCAGATGGTCTGGGTCGCTGGTGGCACCTTCCTGATGGGCTCGGTGGACTTCTATCCGGAGGAACGCCCTGTCCATCGGGTGGCGGTGGACGGCTTCTGGATCGATGCATACCCGGTGACCGCAGCGCAGTTCCGTCGCTTCGTCCGCGAGACCGGGTACGTGACCGTCGCCGAGCGGCCGCTCGACCCGGCCGACTACCTGGACGCCGATCCGGAGCTGCTCGTGCCCGGCTCGCTTGTCTTCCGCAAGAGCACCCGGCCGGTCGACCTCGACGACGTCCGCAACTGGTGGGATTACCTGCCCGGCGCACTCTGGAAGCGCCCGGAGGGACCGGGCAGCACGATCAACGGGCGCGATCGGCACCCCGTCGTCCACGTCGCATATGAGGACGCGCAGGTTTACGCCACCTGGGCGGGGAAGGAGCTGCCGACCGAGGCGGAGTGGGAATTCGCCGCCCGGGGCGGACTCGAGGGCGCGGCCTTCGCCTGGGGGGACGAGCACTTCCCGGACGGGAAGGCAATGGCAAACACGTGGCAGGGCGAGTTCCCGTGGCAGAACCTCAAGCTAGACGGCCACGAGCGCACCTCGCCGGTCGGCTTCTACCCGCCCAACGGCCACGGCCTCTACGACATGACCGGCAACGTCTGGGAGTGGACCTCGGACTATTTCACCGCGGGTCACCCGGACGAGGCGGATACGCCGTGCTGTGTTCCACGCAACCCGCGCGTCACCGCGGCCCAGCCAAGCAACGGGCTCGCCCAGCCCGGCGCCCACATCCCCCGCAAGGTGATAAAGGGCGGTTCGCACCTCTGTGCACCGAACTACTGCCTGCGCTACCGCCCTGCTGCCCGCCAGAGCGAGGCCGTGGACACGTCGGCAGGCCACGTCGGCTTCCGCTGCGTCGTCCGCGGATGACCTCTGTTAGCTGTTCAGCCAACGTCTGGTCTCCTGGGAAGTAACCTACAACAGCTTCCGCCTACTACGAGGCTCGCAAGCTCAACCAGCTAGCCTGCGCCGCCCGCGCGGCCGGACAGAAGCTCGAGCTTCGCTGCGACCACCTCGGCGACCGCCTCGACCACGGCGGCGTCGAGCTCCAGTACTCGGTAACCGGGAGCGAGCTCGGGCAGCCGCCGGTCGAGCTCCTCGAACGTGCGCGCCCGGATCTCCGTGTTCACGTTCACCTTCGCGATACCCGAGGCGACTGCTCGCTCGACGTCGGGATCCGACAGGCCCGACGCGCCGTGTAGAGAGAGAGGGATGGTGACGGCCGCACGGATTCTCTCTAGCCGTTCCCAATCGAGCCGAGGCTCGCTCGCGTACGTCCCGTGGACGTTCCCGATCGAGACCGCGAGGCAGCCCGGAGCCGCGTCGCGCGCCAGCGATGCCGCCTCGTCGGGATCAGTGAGCCCCCCAGCCTCAGCTGCACGCGCAACATCCTCGCCTCCCTCGATGTGGCCGAGCTCTGCCTCCACGTGCGCCCCGCAGGGTTCCGCAAGCTTGCGGGCGGCGCGGACGAAGCCGACGTTGTCCGCGAGCGGAAGACGCGATCCATCCACCATCACCGCTCCCACGAGCCCGGTCGCGAGCGCCGCACGAATCAGCTCCAGCTCCGTGACGTGGTCGAGCTGCACGCAGACCGGGACCATGGCGGCGTCCGCCACTGCATGCAGCGCGGGCAGCAGCAGCCGCCCGTCCCGACCGGTGAAGGAGGACTCTGAGACGAGCAGGATGGCCGGCTCGCCGCGCGCCTCGGCCGCGTGGACGACGCCGATCGCGGTGGTGGCGTCGTAGCACGTAAACGCGCCCGCCGCGGCGCCATGCGACCGCCGCTCCTCGAGGATTTCCCTGAACGACGCGATCACAGGGGCTCATCCTCCCGCAACATTGCCACGAGCCGCACGAGCAGGTCGTCGGCGCCGACGTTGCCCGGCACGACGATGACGGCACGGCCGTCGGCGAGCCGCCACAGCGACACGCCGGGAAGCAGCGGCCCAACAACCTCGGCACTTGTCGCCTCGAGGCCGACGCGGACGGTCACTGCGGACGTGATTCCTCCCTTCGCCACAACGACATCGGGTTCCGGCCGCACCGCCCCCGCGGCGCGGGCAAGACCGATGGCGACGCGCTCCCCGGCCTCGAGCGAGAGCGTCTGGGCGGGCCGACGGCGCGGCGTCGTCAGCACGGCGATACCGGTCGCTGCAAGCGCTTGCCCAGCGTTGCCTCCCGCGCGCGCGATCTCGTGCTCCGGTGCGCTCGACGCGAGGACGACGGGGTCGACCTCGATGAACAGGGCCTCCGGGCGCGCCTTGCGCAGCGCCGCGAGCTGCCGTGTCGTGGTCGCGACGAAGGAGCCGCAGACGATGAGGAGGCGGCTCGCCCGCGGAGCATGGGCGAATGACCGCGCCTCTGCCCCGGACAACACTCCGACAAGTGCGGGAGCGCAGCGCACCACGATGCGCGCGTCGAGCTTCGAGGCGCGCCGGTAGGCGTCGGCAACGAGAGCCAGATCGCCGTTCGACTCGGCGTCCGGCACGCATGCTGCCGGGCGCCCGCCGCCGGCGAGATCGACGAGGAGTCCCGTCAACCGGTCGACGCCGTCCGGACCACGCAGCTCGGCGAGATGGAGCTCGACGCCGTCGTCCGCGGGGAACAGGCCGCCCGAGCGCTCGTCGGCCCAGTCCAGCAGGCGCGAGCTCGAGTAGGCGAACGGGCCGTCGCGGGCGTACTCGGTGTCGGCCAGCGGTACCACCGCGCCGCCGTCGCGGAGGAGATGGATGCCGCCGAGCGTGATGCGACCTGCCGCCGGCAGCGCCGGAACGAGAAGCAGCACGGGCTGCTCGCCCGGGAAGAGCGCGTCACGTACGCCTTCGTACTCTTCGCGGAGGTGCGCGCGCAGCGTCGAGTCGCCGCGCAGGACGACCTGCGCAGCAGGTGTCGCCGCGGCCGCCGCACGTGCGGCCTTCCGGACGAGCACACAGGCCTCGTCGGGTGCGAGCGCCCTGCTGTTCGTGAGCAGGTGCACCGCGGGGTAGCGCTCGAGCGCTGCGGCGATTCGCGTCGCGTCCCACTCGAGCAGCACGCACACGCCGGACAGCGTCTGCGCGCCGGTGGGATCGTCGTCGAGCACGACGAGCGGCGCCCGGGTTGCGCCGCTCACGGCAGCGTGTAACCGCCGTCCATGACGAGACAGTGCCCGGTGACGTACGACGCGTCGTCGGAGGCAAGGAACGCGACCACGGCGGCGACCTCCTCCGGCGCCGCCTGCCGTCCCATCGGCACCGTCGCTCGGACGCCCTCCTCGATCTCCGCTTCGGACAAGGCAAGCACGTCGCCGAAGTGCGTGTCCACCCAGCCGGGGCAGACAGCGTTGACGCGGATGCCGCGTGTTGCGTAGTCGAGCGCCAGCTGTCGCGCCATGTGGTTGACGGCGGCCTTCGAGGTGCAGTAACAAAGGAACGCAGGCTCTGCGATGAAGCCCGACATGGAGCCCGTGAGGACGATCGCGCCGCTTTCCTGCCGCAGCATGTGCAGCAGCACGGCGCGGACTGTGAGGAAGATGCCGGTGACGTTCACGGCCATCATCCGCTGCCAGTCCGCGAGCGTCTCCTCTGTGGCGGCGCCGGCGTGGAGGATGCCGGCGTTGGCATGGAGCACGTCGATCCGCCCGAACCGGTCGGCGGCGGCCGCGACGGCCGCTTCGACGGAGTCCTCGCTCGAGACGTCGCAGACGTAGGCATCGGCCTCTATTCCGTCGTCACGAAGCTCGGCGGCGGTCGCGTGGACGACTTCGGCGTCGATGTCGAGCAGCGCAACGCGGGCTCCCTCGCCACCGAGGCGTGCGGCTGAGGCGCGCCCGATGCCGCGAGCCGCGCCGGTGACGATCGCGGCCCTCCCCTCGAACCGCTGCGCACTCATCCCGCGAAGGCGAACCGCGCCCGCACGGCCTCCCATGGCGTGCCGTAGTCGGGCCCTGCAACCACCGGGTTCGTCAACTCGCCGATCGTACGCTCGGAGACCGTGACCACGTCTCCCGGCTCGAGCCACGGCGGCGGGTCGCGGAACGTGGCGCAACCTTCGGGCGTCCCCATCGAGAGCACGTCGCCTGGCTCGAGCGTGATGATCGTCGAGAGCCACGCGATCGCCGTGGCGACGCCGAAGATCATGTTCCCGCAGGACTCGGACTGGCGCAGCTCGCCGTTCACGCGCGCCTCGATGTGGAGAGCCGCCGGGTCAGGGATCTCGTCGGTGAGCACGACGTCGGGGCCGAGAGGGGCGAACGTGTCCGGGCTCTTCCCCAGCGTCACCTGCCCATCGCGGAACTGGATCGCCCGTGTGCCGACGTCGTTCGCGACCGTGTAGCCGAACACGTGGTCGAGTGCGTCCTCGACTCGCACGTTACGCCCGGCCTTGCCGATGACGACGGCGAGCTCCACCTCATAGTCGACGTCCATGCCGGGGTGCGGAAGCACGATCGGCTCGCCGGGCCCGATCACCGCGGAGGGCAGCTTCGAGAAGAAGTACGGCTCGTTCGGCACCTTTGCGCCGGGCTCCTCGTTCATGTGGCTCGAGTAGTTGATACCGCTGCCCAACAGCTTTGGCGGGCGCAGCGGCGCCACGGGCGAAGCGTCGCGAGCGACCTCGCCGGATGCCGCTGCGCGGCTGGCTGCCGCCAACCCCGCTTCACCATCGCGCACGAGGGCGAGCAGATCCGGGTACTGCGTCGGAGCGACGCCTCCGTCAACTCGGACGCCGGCCCGGGTGCTGATGCCGTCCCTGTAGGTGAGAAGCCTCATCGACGCTCCTTTGGTCAGATGGCCATGATGCCGCCGTCGGCCGCCCAGACGGCGCCGGTCACGTACGAGGCCTCGTCGGACGCGAGGAACGCGATTACCGCAGCTACCTCCTCCGGCTGTCCGGCGCGGCCGAGTGGAATCGTCTTGACGACCTCCGCGAGCAACTCGGGGTTGTCGAGGAGCGGGAGGTTGACTCGCGTGGCGGTGAGGCCCGGGACGACGGCGTTCGCACGGATGCCCCGATCCGCGTAGCCGCTCGCGATCACCCTGGTCAACCCGACCGCCCCGGATTTGCTGATCGAGTAGCCCGCCTCTTCGGGGGCGATCCCGAGCAGTCCGGTCGGCGATGCGGTGCACACAACCGCGCCGCCGCCGGTCTCGAGAAGGGACCTGAGTCCGTGCTTGCAGGTGAGGAAGAGCCCGACCAGGTTCACGTCGAGGAT
>JACCWY010000500.1 GCA_013697395.1 Chloroflexota bacterium
CGCGTCTTGCCGGTGCCGCCGGGACCCGTCAGCGTCAGCAGGCGGCTGCGCTCGAGCATGCCGCCGGCGTCGGCGATCTCGCGTGCCCGGCCGAGGAAGGTGGTCAGGCGGGTCGGCAGGTTGTTCGGGACCGCGTCGAGCGATCCGATCGGCGCGAAGTCGTTCTGGATGCCTGGAATGACGAGCTGCCACACGTGCTCGGGATGCTCGAGATCCTTGAGGCGGTGCTCGCCGAGGTCGCGCAGATCCACCCCCTCCGGCAGCGCGTGCTCCACGAGCGCCCGGGTGGTGTCCGACAGCAGCACCTGGCCGCCATGACCGGCGCTGGCGATACGGCTGGCCCGATGGACGTCGAGGCCACCGTACGAATCAATCGAGAAGCCCGCCTCCCCGGTGTGCAGGCCGATGCGGACGCGGATCTCGGCATCGGCCGGCCAGGACTCGGCCGCCAGCGCGCGCTGTGCCCCGACCGCGGCTGCGACAGCGCCGGGCGCCGTGGGGAAGGCGACGAAGAACGAGTCGCCTTCGGTCCCGACCTCCTGGCCATCGTGCGTGACGAACGCATCGCGGAGGATGGCGCGGTGCCGAGCAAGCATCGGCTCCCAACCGTCGCCCAACGTCCGAAGCAGGCGAGTCGACCCTTCGATGTCGCTGAACAGGAACGTGATAGTACCGGTGAGCAGTTGGGACATCCGGCGCTGAGTGTGCGATGCCGGAGGCTCAGCGGGCAAGCCCATTCGGGAGCACAGCGCCGCTGAAGGAGCTCGGCTAGGCTTCGGACGTGCGCCATCTCATCCGGTTGCTCGTCGACCGACCGCTCCTGACCGCGGTGCTGGGTGCGCTGACGATTGGTGGATCGGCGGTCCTGGTCAGCCTCGCAAACGTGCCGCCCTCGACCGCCGCCTTCTTTCGCTGCGCCTACGCGCTTCCGCCACTTGCGCTGCTGGCGTACTACGAGCGCCGCCGATACGGGCCCCGGCCTGCCAGCCAGGTTCGGCTGGCGTGGTTCGCCGGAGTCTTTTTCGCCGTCGACCTGATCCTGTGGCACCACGCCATCAACCAGGTCGGCGCCGGCCTGGCCACGGTGCTCGGCAACACCCAGGTGGTCGTCGTGCCGATCGCCGCCTGGATCTTCCTGCGCGAGCGGCCGTCGGGACGGATCGCCATCTCGGTGCCGCTGGTGCTCATCGGTGTCGTGCTCATCTCCGGCGTGATCGGTACCGGGGCATACGGCGACAATCCGGTGCTCGGCGTGATCCTGGGGCTCGCCACCGGCCTCGCGTACGGCGGCTTCATCCTCGTGCAGAGGGGCGCGAACGCCGACCAGCGCCGGCCGGCAAGCCCGCTCTTCGACGCCACGCTCTCGACGGCGGTCATCACACTTGCCGTCGGCCTGCCGCTCGGCGAGATCGAGCTGACGCCGACGTGGCCGGCGCACGGCTGGCTGCTGCTGCTGGCCCTCGGCATTCACGTCTGCGGATGGCTGCTCATCAGCATCAGCCTTCCGCGCCTGCCGGCGGCGATGACGTCGGTGGTGCTGACGATCCAGCCCGTCGCTTCGGTCCTGCTCGGCGTGTGGATCCTGGCGGAGGCGCCATCGGCGCTTCAGCTGCTGGGAGTCGTCTTCATCATCGCCGGGCTCCTGCTGGTCACCGTCCGACTGCGGTCGCCCCGGGTCGCCAGCGCGCAACCGGAGCCCGGCTGACAGGCGCCGCCATCGGCTGAGGCGGACGGTGCCTCCGGACCTCAGGAACCCGCGGGAAGCGTGACGACGAAACACGTTCGTCCGGGCGCCGAGTCGACCTCCAGCCGGCCACCGTGGTTCGCGACGACCGAGTGCACGATGTGCAGCCCGAGCCCGGTGCCCTTGCCCGGCGGCTTCGTCGTGTAGAACGGCTCGAACAGGTGCGGGCGAACCTCGTCCGGGATCCCCGGCCCGTCGTCGCAGATGGAGACGCGCACCCCGTCGGCATCGGGATCGGCCTCGGCTCGCACGGTGAGCGTGCCGCTCCCCTCCATGGCGTCGATCGCGTTGTCGATGAGGTTCGTCCAGACCTGGTTCAGCTCCGAGCCGTGGGCCTCGACGTCCGGCAGCTCGTCAGCGAGCTCGCGCCGCACCTCGACGCCACCCTCGAGCCGGTGCCGCATGATGACGAGGGCCTGCTGCAGCCCGGTCCGGACGTCGACGCGCTGGACGGGCACCTGGTCGAGGTAGACGAAGCCCTTCACCGCCCCGACGATCTCGCTGATCCGTCCGACCGCGATCTCCACCTCGCCGAGGAGCTGGTCGGTCGCGGCGCGTGACGCCAGCCGGCGAACCTCCTCTCGCGGCATGCCATCCAGCGCCTCCGCCGTCCATCCTCCGTCGACGAGCGCGCTCGCATCGTCGGGGTCGCCGGTGAGAACGGCGAGCTGGTCGATCCGGTCGGCGCGCTCGAGCGGCGAGCGCGGCGGCTCGACCCCCACCGGCGGGAGAGGAGGCGGCCCGACCCCGGAGGGCGCCTCTGCCTGGTGGATTGCCTCACCGAGGCGACGGATGGCACGCACCGCCGCGGCCGCCGGATTGTTGAGCTCGTGTGCCAGCCCAGCCGCGAGGGTCCCGAGCGCCGCCAGCCGGTCGCGCTCCCTGAGCGCCGACTCCATCTCTCGCAGGCGGGAGACGGCGGTGCGGATGATGGCGAGGGACACGTCCGGTCCGGCGGAGAGGAGCTCTCGAAGCGCGGCGATCGGGATCCGCAGAACCTCGGCGTCGGTCGCGGCATGGACGGAGGCAAGCCGCCGGCCGCCCTCCAGTGCCGCGATCTCGCCCTGCAACGAGCCGGGGCCTACCCTGGCGAGCGGGATGTCGCTGCTCCCCGCCCGCTTCGAGACCTCGAGCTCACCGTCGAGGACGACGTAGAGCGCGTCGGCGGCCTCTCCCTCGCCGATGAGACGTGCCCCGCTCGCCAGGTCCACGATCTCGCCCATCTCGACCAGCCGCTCGAGCTGATCGGTGCCCAGGCCGGCGAACAGGGGCGTGGCCCGCAGGCGCTCGACGATCGCGGCCGTCGCGAGGTGCGCGTGGGCGTCGGTCATCGGTCGGCCAGGTACTGGTGGGCGAATTGGACCGCCATCGCGCCCTCTCCGACGGCGCTGGCGATGCGCTTGACCGATCGATGACGAACGTCACCGGCGACGAACACGCCCGGAAGGCTCGACTCGAGCAGGAACGGGTCGCGATCGAGGTTCCAGCCGAGCTGTGGACCCACGTCCGGCCCGGTCAGGATGAATCCGCCCGCGTCGCGCGCCACGACTCCGTCGAGCCAGGCGGTGCGCGGCTGCTGGCCGATGAACACGAAGGCCGCGGCGAGGTCGATCTCCACATCGCCGTCGGGAGTGACGAAGGTTGCCCGCTCGAGGTGATCGGCGCCGGAAAAGCTCCGTGTCTCGCACATCGTGTGCACCTCAACATTCTCGAGTGCGCCGATTTGGTCCACCAGGTACGCGCTCATCGTTGCGCCCAGGCCGTCGCCGCGGACCAAGAGGTGGACCCGGCTGGCATAGCGAGCGAGGTGCACGGTCGCCTGGCCGGCCGAGTTGCCGCCGCCGACCACTCCGACGACCTCGTCCCGATACAGGATCGCCTCGGTGGTTGCCGCGCCGTAGAAGACGCCCCTGCCGGCGAGCGCGGCCGCCCCCGGCACGTCCAGCTGGCGATACGTGACGCCGGTGGCGACGATGACGACCTGGCACGAGAGCTCGGCGCCATCGTCGAGCACCACCGTGCGGTAGGGATCGTCGCGCCGGATGGTGGCCACCTCCTGCGAGGACAGGATCTCGGCGCCCAGGCGGCGCGCCTGCGTCAGTGCGCGGCGCGCGAGGTCGCTGCCGGTCAGTCCGGACGGGAAGCCGAGGTAGTTCTCGATGCGGCTCGTGGTGCCGGCCTGACCGCCGGGCGCCTCCCGCTCGACCAGCAGCGTGTTCAGGCCCTCGCTGGCCCCGTAGACGGCCGATGCGAGCCCTGCGGGACCGGCCCCGACGATGACGAGGTCGTAGAACGGGAGGGCCGCTGTCGTCGAGAGCCCGACCGCCTCGGCGAGCTCGCGATGCGTGGCGTTGCGGAGCACGCGCCCGTCCGGGAAGAGGACGATGGCGTCCGCCGCGGTCACGGGCTCATCGAGGGACTCCACGAGCCGACGGCCCTCCTCGTCCACTTCGGGATCGAGCCGCGTGTACGGCACCTGGTTGCGAGTCAGGAAGTCCCGAATGGCGTGGCCGCGCGGCGCCCATCTGCCGCTGAGGAGGCGCAGCCCTTCGAACGGTGGACGGTAGGCGGCCATCCAGTCCCCGAGGAGGTCATCGAGCACTGGATAGAGCTGCTCCTCGGGCGGGTCCCACGGCTTCAGCAGGTACTGGTCGAGCCTGATGTCGTTGATGGCGTCGATCGCAACCCCCGTATCGGCATACGCGGTCAGCAGGATCCGCTTCGCGTCGGGTTGCAGCTGGAGGGCTTCCCGCAGCAGCTCGATCCCGGTCATGACCGGCATGCGCTGGTCGACGACGAGGAGCGCAACCGGATCGCCGCGGCGGGTCAGCTCGCGAACCGTCTCGAGGGCCTCCGCCCCCGAGCCGGCGCCGATGATCCGGTACTCCTCCGCGTATCGGGCGCGCAGGTCGCGCTCGATCGCCCGGAGCACCGGTGCGTCGTCGTCGACCGCCAGGATCGCGGGCTTGGCCGCCATGGCCGCGAGTGTATGCCCATGGAGCTGGTCACCGAGCGCCCGGTTGGTCGTCGTTACCCGCACGGGGTGAAACGGCCACGTGTCTCCCGGGGACCCGCTACGCTCGGCACCATGCTGTGGCTCATCGTCGGCGTCCTGATGCTGCTCTGGTTCGTCGGTCTGCTCCTGCGAGCCTTCGGCGGGTTCATTCACCTGCTGATCATCGCCGCGCTCGTGGTCGTCATCTATCGGCTCGTCACTCGCGGCCGCGTCCTCTAGGCCGATGCTCCTGACGGGCACGGGTCGCCTGGCGCCCGCCGGCCTCTCGCCGTGGGCGCTGGTGGTGCGCGATGGCCGGATCGCATGGGTCGGCCATCCACGCGACGCTCCGGATGACGAGGCGATCGACCTGGGAAGCGCGCTCGTCACGCCCGGGCTGGTCGACAGCCACACACACCCGGTGTTCGCGGGAGACCGATCCGACGAGGCCGCGGCGCGCCTCGAGGGAGTGCCCTACGCGGAGGGCGGCATCCTACGCACGGTGCGCGACACTCGCGAGGCAGACGACGCGACCCTCGAGCGATTGGTCGAAGGACGCCTGCGCGCGTCGTTGGCCGCCGGCACCACGACGGTGGAGTGCAAGTCCGGCTACGGCCTGTCACTCGACGAGGAGGTGCGCCACCTGCGGATCATCGGGCGCGTCGCCGGTCGACTCCCGATTCGCGTGGTCCGGACGTTCCTCGGCGCCCACGCGGTCCCGGCGGGGATGGCGATCGGCGAGTTCACGGCGCACGTCGCGGACGACATGATCCCGGCCGTCGCCGCGGAAGGACTGGCCGACTTCGTGGACGTCTTCGCCGATGCCGGCTTCTTCGACCTCGATGCCACCGAGCGAATCGGCCGCGCCGCGTTTGCCGCCGGGCTGGGCCTGCGGCTGCACGCCGATCAGCTCGCCCTGACTGGGACGGCCGAGCTGGGTGTGCGCCTGGGTGCGGCCTCCGTCGACCACCTCGAGCAGCTCGACGATGAGGGCGTGCGGGCCGTTGCGGCCTCTTCGACGGTCGCGACGCTTCTCCCCGCCCCGGCGCTCGTGATGCGCGACCGCCTGCCGCCGGGCCGGGCCCTTCTCGACGCCGGCGCCATGGTCGCTCTCGCCAGCGACGCGAACGCGGGCACGTTCGGCACCTTCGGCGCCATGCCGCTCGTCGTCGGCCTTGGCGCCACGCTGCTCGGGATGACCGTCGCGGAGGCGCTGACCGCCGCCACGTCGGGTGGGGCGCGCGCACTGCGGTGCGACGATCTCGGCGTTGTCAGGCCCGGGGCGGCCGCCGACCTGGTGGCGTGGGACGCCGAGCACGAAGGGGCCTTCGCGCTGCGTCTCGGATCGGTCAGGCCGTCCCGGGTGTGGATTGCGGGCGAGGAGGTCGACCTCAGCGGTTGAGGCGGTTCCTCAGCTGCTCGAGCAGGCGCTCGGCATGGCGCGTGTCGTCACGGGCGAGCTCCTGGAAGAGCTGCTTGGCGTCGCCATCGGCGTCCTCTTCGTACTTCGCGTACGCCTCGATCGCCTCGCACTTGCTGGTCAGTGCCTGGAGCAGGTCGTAGAGCTGGTCGTCGATGGGCGACTGGATCCCCCCGGACGATCGATAGTGATGGCTGGTCTGGACGGTCATCGTGGTGCTTCTCCCCGTTGCATTGAGTGTCACCCGTCCGGGGACGCAGGCCGCGTGCCAGCTCGCCGCCTATGATCTGCGGATGGACCGATTCGACCTCGTCGTCATCGGCGCCGGCGTCGCCGGAGAGGCCGCCACCCATTACGCGCGGAGCAAGGGAGCGTCGGTCGCGGTCATCGACCGCGCCCTCTTCGGCGGATCGTGCCCGTTCTGGGCGTGCATGCCGTCAAAGGCACTCCTCCACGCCGCGGCCGTGCACCACGCCGGTGGCGACTACCCGTGGACGAAGGCGAGCGACTTCCGCGACTACATGATCAACCGCACGAAGACCGACGAGCCCGACGACTCCGGCCACGTCGCTTCGCTGGAGGAGGCGGGAGCCACGGTCATCCGCGGGTCTGCCACCGTCGCCGGAGCTGGGCGCGTGCGTGTCGGTGACCGCGAGCTCGCGGCCGGCGCCGTGGTCCTGGCCATCGGCTCGGTCAGCAGGGTGCCGGACCTGCCCGGCCTGGCCGAGGCCCACCCGTGGACGAACGTCGAGGGCACCTCCGCGCGCCAGCTGCCCCGATCCCTCGTCATCCTCGGTGGGGGCCCGACCGGGGTCGAGCTGGCACAGGTCTACGCCCGCTACGACGTGCCCGTCACGCTCGTCCACCCGCGCAAGCGCGTCCACGACAAGGAGCATCCTCGCTCGAGTGACCTGCTCGGGAAGGCGCTCGAGCGCGACGGCGTGACCCTGCGGCTGGGTGCGCGGGCAAGGCGCGTCCGTGCCGGCGAGGGCGCCGACGGGGCGCACGTCGTGGAGCTGGGGGACGACGAGACGGCGGAGGGCCACGAGATCATGATTGCCGTGGGGCGCGACCTGCCGCTCGACGGGCTGGGGCTCGAGTCGATCGGCGTCACGCCGGACCGCGGGCGGCTCTCACCGGACGAACGGCTGCGGATCGCGGAGAACGTCTACCTGGCCGGCGATGTCGCCGGGCCGGAGATGCACACCCACCTCGGACACTACACCGGCGAGGCCGTCGCGCGAATCGCGCTGGGGGACGGCGACTATCGGCCATTCCTGGACGCCATCCCTCGCGCGACGTACACCGATCCGGAGACGGCATCGGTCGGCCTCCTCCTGGACCAGGCGAAGGAGCGCGGGATCGACGCGGCCGAGTACACCGTCGACATCGGCACGTCGGCGAAGGGCTACACCGTGGAGGCCGAAGGCCACTGCACGATCGTCGTCGACCGTGCGGAGCGCGTGCTGGTCGGCGCCTTCCTGGCGGGACCGGCCGTGTCCGAGGTGATCCACGAGTGCGTCCTCGCCATCCGCTCACGCGTTCCGCTGGCAACGCTGGCCGACACGATCCATGCGTTCCCCACCGCGGCCCGCGTCCTCGGCACCGCCTTCATCGACGCGGACCGGGACCTCCAAGCGCACTAACGTTGCCAGCGCTTGCCATTCATGACGCCAGTGTCACGCTAGGCAGGACCGTACGCCCGTCGCCTGCCATTCGTGACGCCAGCGTCACGCTAGCCCGAAATCTCGACTCGATGGGCGGACGCGTCGACCGCGTCCACGCTCCGTCTTGCAGTCGAATGCCGTACCCGTTGCCTGCCGGCTCGCCTACCGTGCGTCACACGCACGTCTGACAACGGCACGAGGATCAGCAGGCCGCTCACGGCGGCCGTCGGTTCCCTCAGCCATGCGTTTGCAGTGCGGCCGCGACACTCGAAGCGCCCGAACAGGCCGGCGTGGGACGCCACCCGGCGTCGGTTCGTCCGCGTATCGGCGATCACCAGGCAGGTCACCACGCGGCGCGGTTTCCAGCCGAAGCGCCGGGCGATCGACTCTGCCAGCCGTTCCTTCTCGTCCATCTTGGCCAGCGTCCGCTGCAAGTCGTAGATGCCCGTCTTGAGCTCTGACACCAGGAGCGTCCCGCTCGTCCGATCGAATGACAGGTCATCGATGCTGCCCCGCTCGCCGTAGTGGTTGTAGGTGACCTCTTGGCGCGACTCCCACGGCCTGTTGGCTTGCTGCTTGCGAATCGACCACCATTCCTGGAGCAGGGCATGATCGGCGTCGAGGAGCCTGTCAAGCTCGCCTCCGCGCCAATCGACATACGTCACCAGCCGAGCACCCAGCGCGGTCAGGATGCGCTCCAGCGTCCAGATAGCGCAGGCTCGCAGGTTGCCCCGCTCAAGGCGCGAGACGATCGACGCGCTGCAGCCTGCGCGACCACCCAGCTCAGCCTGCGTCCAGTCGTGCCGATGTCGCAACGCCCGGATCGCGCGACCTACCCGCTCGCCGTTCATCGGTCGCCATTCTCGACTCGGACGACTTACCGCCCGATTACCGGAGTCCTGGGTGCCATCGGGCGTAACGCGCGCGAACCGATCCCCGTCCAACGCAATACATCCGGGAGGATTGATGCGAACTGTCATCGTCGCCGCGCTCGTGTGCGTGGCCACGTGGTTGGGCCTGGCCGCCGGCGCTGGCAACGTCGGCCTGCAGCGATCGGTCGCCGTCAGCCCCCTGACACTGCTGGAGGTCCCGGCCGCCCTGGCCCTGTCGGCCGTGCTTGCGTTCGTCACCGCGTGGGTGCTCGGATCGCTCGACCGCGGGAACGCCGCCGCTCCCATGCGGCTGGTCGGCGGCGTGCTGATCGGTGACGTCGTCGGCGCCGTGGTGCTCGCGCCGATCCTGATCGGCGAGCTGGAGCTCATCCACGCCCCGGTCGTGTTCGCCGCGATCACGGCGCTGGGCCTCCAGCCGGTGGCGGCATTCGCCGGTGCATGGCTGTCGCGACCACGTGACGCGCGGGCGTAGGATCGGCGCGTGAGCGGACGGGCGAGGCGTTCGATCCTTGGCACCTTGGTCGGACTGAGCGCATGGACGGTCCAGGCAGACTCCGCACTTGGTCTCAGCTGCGCCACACCTCCCAACGGCGCCGAGCTGGCGAACACGTCGGGTTGGCCCGAAGCGGCGCCCCTCGATTACGTGGTCATCGCAACGATCCGCGACATTCAACCCGTGAACGGCGATGCGGGCACGTGGGGCGAGGTACTGGTGGTGCGAGTCGACGCGGTGCTGCGCGGAGACCTCTCCCTGTCGACCACGGAGATCTTCAACCCGCCGCTTGGCAGCCCGGGCTGGCCCTGGTTCACGGTAGGCGGGCAATTCCTCATCGGTGCGCATGCGAGCAGCGAGGGCACTGGAGGCAGAATCTCAACAAATCTCTGCGCACCGAACGAGGAGATCACGTCACCCGAGAGATTCCACGAGCTCGTCGCACTCTCGGCCGAGCCTCGCCTCTCGAACACGGCCATGCCCCGCCCAGGCCCGTTTCCCACGTGGGGCTTGGGGCTCGTCCTGCTCGGATGCGCGATCACGATTGCCGCGCGGCGTAGGATGGGTGGCCGTGACACCGTTCATTGAAGAGACGACGGCCCTGCTGCGGCGCACCCCGCAGGTACTTCGCTCGCTGCTGGTCGGCCTGCCCGACTCCTGGACCGATACGACCGACGTCCCCGAGAACGGCTGGCGCCCGCACGACGTCGTCGGCCACCTCATCACCGGTGAGCTGACCGACTGGATCGACCGGACCGAGCGCATCATCGAGCACGGCACGAGCCTGCCCTTCGACAAGTTCGACCGATTCGCGCACGCCGACCGCGACGCCGACGTCAGCCTCGACGACCTCGTGGAGCACTTCGCCCGGCTGCGGGCTGAGAACCTCGCGCGCCTGGCCGAGCTCGCGACGGAAGAGGATCTCGACCGCCCGGGCATGCATCCCTCGCTCGGCCAGGTCACGCTGCGCGAGCTGCTGGCAACCTGGGCCGTCCATGACCTCGATCACGTGGCTCAGATCTACGCCGGCATGGCCGGCTCGCACGACGCCGAGGTCGGGCCCTGGAAGGCGTACCTCGGCATCCTTCTGCGCCGCGAGGATCCGTCCGCCATCGCGGGGTAACCGCCTCGGGCGCGTGGCAGGAGCGGCGATCAGACACCGGACCCGTACTGATCATCGTGCGTGTCTGCGCTGTGCTCCTCGCGTTCGTTCTGGCGGCCTGCACGACGGAACCGGCCTCTGCGGCGTGTGGCGGAGGAGGCGCTCGACTCGCTCCCCTGATCCGCACAATGCGCCGATGACGCCCGAGGTCGTGGTCCTGGCGGTCCTGTTCTTCGCCGCGGCGCTGCTGTATTCGAGCGTCGGGCACGCCGGGGCGTCGGCCTACCTGGCGGCAATGGCCTTCGTCGGCGTCGCGCCGGCAACCATGCGCCCCACCGCGCTGGTGCTCAACCTGCTCGTCGCGACGATCGTCATCGTTCGGTTCTGGCGAGCGGGTCACCTGCCCTGGCGCAACCTGGTGCCGCTGGCGATCGGCTCCGTGCCGATGGCCTTCCTGGGCGGAAGCATCGACCTGCCAGGCGAGATCTATCGGCCGCTGGTGGCTGTGGTCCTGCTGGCCGGGGCGTGGCGCCTCGCCACCGCCACCACGATGACCGACGACGTCGAGCGCTCCGGCGTCCCTGTGCTGGCCGGCGTGGCCGCCGGGGCCGTGATCGGCCTGCTGGCCGGCCTGACGGGCACCGGCGGCGGCATCTTCCTCACACCGCTGCTCGTCCTGGCGGCCTGGACCGGAACCCGGGATGCGGCGGGCCTGTCTGGCGCGTTCATCCTCGTCAACTCGATCGCCGGACTCGCCGGCCTGCTGACCGGCGGAGTCAGCCTTCCCCCGGCAATCCCGCTGTGGATGGCATCGGTCGTGACCGGTGGGCTCATCGGCTCCTGGCTGGGAGCCGCCCGATTCAGCATCATCAGCCTGCGACGGGCGCTTGCCTTCGTGCTGGTCCTGGCGGCCGCAAAGCTGGTGTTCCTGCCCTGACCCGCGGCGTAGGATGGGCCGATGACGGCCACCCGAGAGCCATCGGCATCGGTCCACGGGAGCGACCCCATGCGCCTGGTGGGCGCCGATACCGAGGTGCCGCTCGTGACGGGCGGGACACGCCGCTACGTCAACCTCGACTACGCGGCCTCGGCGCCAGCGCTGCAGGCGGTCCACGACGCGATCGAAGAGCTCCTCGGCTGGTACTCGTCGGTCCATCGCGGAGCCGGCTTCAAGTCGCGCGCATCGACGGCCGCGTACGAGGGCGCCCGCGAATCCATCCGCGCCTTCGTCAACGGCCGGCCGGACGACGCCGTGATCATCACCCGCAACACGACCGATTCGATCAACCTGCTGGCCGGGACGCTGCCCGAGGGCACCCACGTGATCGCCTTCGCGGGAGAGCACCACGCCAACCTGCTGCCCTGGAAGCGGATCGGGGTGCGCTACCTGCCGGTGCCCGAGACGCCTGCCGAGATGCTCGACCAGCTCACGGCCACCCTGCGCGACCTGCCGCACTGCGAGGACCCCCATCTCGTCGCCGTCACCGGCGCCTCGAACGTGACGGGCGAGATGTGGCCGCTGGCCGACATCGCGCGGGTGGCCCACGAGCACGACGCGCGGCTGCTGGTGGACGCCGCCCAGCTCGCGCCGCACGCACCGATCGACATGCAACGGGATGGGATCGACTACCTCGCACTGTCGGCCCACAAGCTCTATGCCCCGTACGGTGCCGGCGCGCTCGTCGGCGAGCGCGATTGGCTGAGCGCCGGCGATCCCTTCCTGCGCGGGGGAGGCGCCGTGAAGCTGGTGACGATCGACGAGACGTTGTGGGCCGACCTGCCGGACCGGCAGGAGGCCGGCTCGCCGAACGTCATCGGTGCCGTGGCGATGGGTGTCGCGTGCGACGCGCTGGCGGCGGCCGGCATGGAACGCATCGCCGCCGAGGAAGCGGAGCTGCTGACCTATGCCCGCGCCAGGCTCGCGAGCGTCGAGGGCTTCGAGCACTACCGCGTCTGGCCGGCCGACCATCCGCGCGTCGGCCTGCTCACCTTCAACCTGCTCGGCGTGCCGTACGACCTGCTGGCGGCCGTCCTCTCGGCCGAGTACGGCATCGGCATCCGCCACGGCTGCTTCTGCGCCCACCCGCTCATGATGCGGCTGCTGCGCGTCGACGATGCCGAGGCGCAACGGCTCATCGACGTCACTCGCACCGGTGGCCACGAGCGCCTGCCGGGTGCCGCACGCATGAGCCTGGGCCTCGGGTCGACGAGGGCCGATGTCGACGCCCTGACCGATGCGCTGCGGGCGATCGCCGCCGACGGGCCGGGATGGACCTACGCGGTGAACGACCGCACCGACGAGTACGAGCCGGACCCTGACCCACGCCCGCTACCTGCCCTCTCGATGCGGCTCGAGGAGCATCCCCACGGCCACGGGGAATCGGCCTGAGTCTCCCTGCCACGGACCGGTACGCTGAGGGTGGTTGGTACGACTCAGATCGTCGTCGCCCTAGGCCGGAGCGGCCTGCACCGCCAGCCTTTACGTCGCCTCATCCGACCGGAGACGCAGCCGCCGATGGAGCTGCGCATTGAGCGCAACCACGATCGTCGAGATGCTCATTGCCGGCGCCCCGACGCTCATCGGGAGGACGATCCTGTCGTGGGGCCGCGTGAGCAGCGTGGGGTTCGGGCCCACCGTGCTCAGCCGCAGGCGAGCCGCCTGCGTGATCGGACCGTGTGTGCTCGTGGACACCGACGACGCCTAGTCGGTGATGGTGATCGTCGCGACCATGCCGCCGTCGTAATGGCCCGGTTCATGGCATCCGGCCAACAGATTGCCAGCCTCGTCGAACGTGTACTCGAAGCTTTCCGTCTGGCCCGGATCGAGGCTGACGCCGACCTTGGTCTCATGATCCATCCCGCCCTGCATCGCCTCTTCGAACTCGGCCTGGGCGGCCTCGTCTCCGATGAGGAACTCGTGGGCGGACTCGCCATCGTTGGTGACCTCGAAGCGGACCATCTCGCCTGCCGAGACGGTGAACGCATCCGGCTCGAAACGCAGCTCGTCGGTCATGCTGACGGCGATCGTCTGCATTTCCTCGCCACTGCTACCCGCCCCATCTGAGCCGGCGCAGGCGGCGAGCAGCAACGAGAGCGGCAGGATCGGCACCCATCGCGCCATGGCAGTTCTCATGGAGCAAGGGTACGGGGCCCGGTCAGATCTCAGGCGCGCCGTTCGCCCGGCTTGCCCGCTGCAACGCCAGGCGATGTTCACGTTGCTTTCGCCACCCGTATCGGGTCATGCCCTGGGGCTTGTAAACGTTCAGCACCTGGATCACGAGCAACACGAGCAATCCGCCGGCCGAGTGGGGCAGCGTGTTCGGGATGGCGCGCAGTTCGTCAATCGAGGTAGCCGGATCCGCCGCGATGGCCGCGCTTGCGCCGATGACCCGCGTCTCCGACAGGAGCACAAGCGTGGCAACGACGGTGAGGATGAATGAGATCAGGACCCACCAGTGCCGAAACAGGCCCCACCGGGTGCCCAGGGACATGATGAGCCCTGTCAGCAGCGCGGCGACCGCGAGCGGGACGATTGCCCACGAGACGACGAGGCCCATCGCGATCCAGGCCGCCCGCAGCATCTGCTGGTCTCGACTGGTCGTCACCGTCACATCGAGCGCCAGATAGGCAAGGACTGCGCCGACCCAGCCGACCGAGACGCTGAGATGCGTTGCGAGTGCGAGCTTGCGAAGGGCAGGCGTCATGGTCATCGCTGGTGGCATTTGTCGGCAGAAGCCTGCATCAGGTGCCGATGCTCGCGCCGTGCGCACCACCGGAAGGCGAGTGTCGCTGAGGGCCGTGCGCGCCTCCGAGGCCGGTGAACACGACGAAGCCGATCAGCAGAACTGCGACGATGGCGATGATCCCGAACACCTTCACCCAGCGAGGGGTGCCGGCTTCACGGTCGTGGTCCTCCTGCGGGTTGGAGTCCGAAGATCGGTCGGTCATGTGCGCCTCCTAAGGTCGCCAAGCAGTTCGAGGTTACATGCTGATCGAGACATAGCGTCGATGCCAAGTCATCATGTCACGATAGCGCCATCGCGTATACTCCGCAGGTGCCGAAGCTGTGGAACGACACGATCGAGGCGCACCGCCAGGCCGTCCGCGAGGCGACGCTGGAAGCCACGGCGGCCCTGGTTACCGAACACGGGCTGAGGTCGGTGACGATGTCGCAGATTGCCGAGGCGACCGGCATCGGACGGGCGACGCTCTACAAGTATTTCCCGGACATCCAGGCGATCCTGCGTGCGTGGCATGAGCGCGAGATCACCGGTCATCTCGAGCATCTCGCCGCGGTCCGCGACCAGGCGGGCGATCCTCGCGCGCGGCTCGAGGCGGTGCTACAGGCATACGCGCTCATCTCCCACGAGTCACGCGGGCATCACGACGCAGAGCTCACAGCGTACCTGCATCGAGACGAGCAGGTCGCTCGTGCGGAGCGTCAGCTCCGCGCCATGATCCGGGACCTGCTGACCGAAGCCGCGACGGCCGGCGATGTTCGTGATGACGTCGCGACGGATGAGCTCGCGAGCTACTGCCTCTCCGCCCTCGCGGCGGCCGGCCACCTGCCGTCCAGAGCCGCGATCCGCCGGCTGGTGAGGGTCACGTTGGCGGGGCTGCGGCCCGTGGCCTGACCCCACCGCAATCCCGGAGGCGGAGGTTCCCTGAGTCATCTGGCCACGGCGGAGGTGCACGCTGCTAGGCTGAGCGGCATGGCAACTGGCGAACCCGGGGCTGGTCGCTCGTCCCGCGTCGAGAGGTATCTGCACATCGGGCGGATTGCCGTCCTGGCTGCCGCGCTCACCACGATCGCCGGCACCGCCACCGTCCTCGCCCACGAGTCACGCGACGTCGGCGAGCACTCGTTCGTGGTTGGATTCGTCGGCGAGCCGGTCTTCACCGGTCAGAAGAGCGGTCTCGAGTTCAGCGTCTCGCACGGCGAGGAGCCGGTGGAGGGACTCGAGGAGACGCTCGCCGCCACGGTCACCTATGGCGATCAGACGCGTGACCTCGAGATCGAGCCACGATTCGGCGAGCCGGGCTGGTACCAGTCCGTCTTCTTCCCGACTGCCGCCGGGCCATACACGTTCCGCATCTTCGGCGAGATCGAAGGGGAGCCATTCGACGAGTCGTTCACCTCCGGGCCGGACACGTTCAGCGAGGTGCAGGACGTGACCGGTGGACAGTTCCCGGTCCAGTTCCCGCGACCGGGGACATCGCCCGTGATGCGGAGGCCGGCGCGAATGCTGCCGGTACGGCCAGCATTGCGCTCCTACTCGGCGGGGCGGGCCTGGTCGCGGGACTCGTGGCACTCGGCCTGACGCTCGCACGGCGTCGCGGCTGACTCGATGCGGCCACGCGGACGGCGCTTCGCCGGCGTCCTCGCCCTCCTCGCGCTGCTCGCGGCCCCGGCACTGCCCGGGCCCGCGGGCGGGATGGTGCTGGCGCACGCGCAGCTCGTCGCCAGCTCACCCGGCGCGGGAGCCATCGTGCCGAAGTCCCCGGCAGAGATCAGGCTCGTGTTCAGCGAGCCGTTGGAGTCGCAGGTCACGTCGCTCGACATCGTGGGCATCAACGGCGAGCCGATCCTCACCCGGGCGGGCGAGATCGACGCGAGCGACCCGTACGCCCTCTTCGTCGCAGGTCCGGAATTGCCGGACGGCGTATACCGCCTGGATTGGCGCACGCTGTCCGCCGCGGACGGCCATACCGCGGAGGGTTTCTTCAACTTCGGCGTCGGCGACGTGCCCGGCACGCTCGCGGGAGGCCCGCAGGGCATGACCCACAGCGAGGCCGATGCCCCGGACGTGATCGGACGCTGGCTCACCTACGTCGGGCTTCTCTTAGCGCTGGGGATGTCCGTGTTCCATCGGCTTGTCATCCGCGACGGGCCAATGC
>JACCWY010000507.1 GCA_013697395.1 Chloroflexota bacterium
TGATAACCCTGATCATCCTCGTGATCATCTCGGTAGGAAACTAAATTACCCGCCGTCGTCTGCTCCACCCCGCTGCCTAACTCTCGTCCGATGAATTGATGAGAGGTTCAAGCTATATAAATTCGCCCAGTTTAATGGTTGGCCTGTCCGGTATCGGCTACGGCTTGATGCGGCGGGCTTGTCCGGACCAAGTCCCTTCAATTCTGATTCTAGCCCCGCCTTTTCGGGCTGGGTTCGAAGTCTAACCTGAACGGTATGATGATCCCCGCGCGTCGTTCTAGCGGGTCGTGAGTCTACTGTGGTTCGCAACACCCTCGCACACTGAAAATGGACCATCAGAGCAGGGAAATCAGACTTGCTGCTTTTTTGATCAGAGCGTGGAGGGCGAAGTGGCGTTTAGCAGGGACAGGATTCTAACCTCGAGGAATAGCATTCATTTCCGAGTTTGTCGCGGTTTGTACGCTCTCTTCCGTCCTGAACGGTTGTTAGGCTGAAGGAGATCGTCGAGAACTTCGCGCACGTTTTTTCCACTAGCCTTCTCCAGTTGCGTGCGCAGAGTTGCAAGGTCACGCCTCACTCTAGGCGACTTAACCCGATCTGCCATTCGATCTACGAGAGCGAGGCCACGCTTCACGTCACGCTGAGTGACGACTCCCGTGTCATCTCCAAGTAGCTCCCGCGCGCGACCGAGCAATTCCATAGCTTCTTTCGTAAACGAATTGTCAGACAGCACAACGCCGAGAAGCGGAGCCTGGATTCGCTCGGCAAGCGCAATCCATTCGCGGCCCATCGGCGTCGTCTGCAATAAGTCGTCGCGCACCGACCGCAGGGAGCTCACGGAAACCCCAAGTAAACTCCCGCCTATAAACTCGATGGCGCAGATCGACTGCAGCATCAGCGAGATCATGCCGGCCTTAGCCTCTCGCTTGATCGGCCTGGGGTCGGCAGGATGGAAGGAGTCTGGGAGATTCCCAACAAAGGGGCCCGTCTCAAAAGCAAAACCATATGTCTTGTGGAGCCCAGGATTCGCGATGTGGCGGCTGTAGACGTAATCTGAGGAGGTGCCGGTGGTAGCATAAAGTCCGATTATCGGTTTCGCCTCGTAAGTGCGGCCGCGCACGGCTCGGATATCCTTTACGATTTGCGCAGCTACCCGCTGAAACCGGAGTTGGTCGCGTTTTGTCATGTACTCGCGATGATTTGCCGGACTTAAATTCGTACAGGTGCCCGTGGTCAGGCTTGTAAAGCGCTTAGTAGGATCGTCGGTCTGCGTCGGGGCGTGGCCCCAGGGATAGAGAACGAGCTCGCTATAAGAGTGAATATCGAGAAACACGTCGAACCTATGTGCGTCACACAGCTCCTTGATATTGCAGCTCTCGGGTTCTGAGAATGGTCCGGTGCCAACATAGGTTTCGTGAAAAGGATCGCACGATGTGTTGGGGGTTTTGACGCCCCACACGATATCGCAATTTCGATTGATGTCGACGCCATCGAAAGGCGTGTTCGGAAGGTCTCGACGGTTTTCGCGCCACATGTCATCGCTCGCCATAACGAACTCGCGTCCATCGGGATTGGCGCACGGGAGCATCCAGATATCGAGCGACTCGATCATCACCTTGATATCCAAAGCCGACCAGCTCCGACCGCCAATCGTGATGCCTGTTTCGTTGAGATAAGCGAGCACTAGATCGAGCTGGAGATCGACAATGGCATCAGGATTCATTAGCTCCCGCGCGTGCATTCCGCCTACAATCAAAATGCTCCGCCGGTTGGTGGCGCTGCCGCCCTGCATTCGCAAAAGAAAGATGGGCCGGCCCTGAACAGACTTGTGCGGAGCCTCAATACGGGTGCACATCTGCGGGAACGCTGCGGCGAGGAAACCCATCACTGAATTGATTTGTGCAACCGTGCGATACATTAGCGATCCGGCAGTTCGGAATACCCGTTAGCAAATGCCGAGCGCGGCACATTGCGTAACTGGTCCTCTAGCCATCGCTGGGCGGAATCGTCAGTTTCAATCAACTCGGGCTTAAGAGGACGAACGGGATGAGCATGTTGGAGTCGTATCTCGAAACCTTCTCTGAGG
>JACCWY010000508.1 GCA_013697395.1 Chloroflexota bacterium
ACCGGACCGATCCGAACGAGCCGGTCCTGCGCTTCGTCGACCTGTCGACCGTGCATATCGGCCGGGCGCGCGAGATCGTCGCCGCGGACGGCCTGCGGGCGGTGGTCTCGACGACCGGGGGGGACCCGCTCGTGGCGGTTGGCCAGGTCGACGGCCACGCCGTCGGCCTCATCGGCTTCGACCTCGGCGAGTCCGACCTTCCGCTCCAAGTGGCATTTCCCCTCATGATGAGCAACCTGACGGAGCTGCTCCTGCCGGCCGTCGAGGGCATCCTGCCCTCGTCGATGCGCCTGGGGGAGACGACGAGCGTCGTGGTCGACTCCCGAATCGAACGAGTCCGGGTCGAGACCGTCGGTGCGCCCGACCTGCCCGGAGCCACCAGCACGGGGGTCGACGTGTCGGTCGTCGGTGGCCGCCTCACGATCCCCGGTGCCGAGCTGGTCGGGCTGCGGGAGGTGCGCGCCATCAGCGAGGAAGCGGATCTGAGCGACGTCCTCCTGGGCGCAACGGCGATCAACCTGTTCAGCGCGGACGAGTCGGACGTCGCGCCGGGCGACCCCCAGCGCATCACCGAGATGGGTCGCGTCACCTCGGGCGACGAGCCCGCCTCGCAGCCCACCCGGGCCGAGTGGTGGTGGCCGCTGGCGCTCGCCGCGCTGGCGCTGCTGGTGCTCGAGTGGCTCCTCTTCCATCGTCCGATGCGCCGCAGCCTGGCACGAGCGTTCCGCGGGCGCCCCGCGCCGCTGTCCGGACGGGCCCGATGACCCTGCCGATCGGCCTCTCGGACCCCGTCTGGCTGTGGCTGGCGATCCCGGCCGTCGCGATCGTCGTCCTCGGCTGGCTGGGGGCGTCGCGCACGCTGCCGATGGGTCGTCGCGTGGCCTCGCTCGTGATCCGGCTCGTGCTCGTCGCCTGCCTGGTCCTGTCGCTGGCCGGCGCGCGATTGGCCCTGCCATCGGATCGCCTGAGCGTGGTCTTCCTGCTCGATGCCTCCGCCTCCATGCTCGATGCGACCCGAGAGGAGCTCGTCGAGTGGGCGCGCGACAGCGTGCGCGAGATGCCGGAAGGCGACACGGCGGGCGTGGTCGTGTTCGGCGGGAACGCGCTCGTCGACCGCCTTCCATCCGAGCTCGACGAGCTGTCGGAGCCCGCGTCGGAGCCGGTCGTCGGCGCCACCGACGTGGCTGCCGCGGTCCGGCTTGCCGCCGCGATCTTCCCGGCCGGGAGCCAACAGCGGATCGTGCTGATGTCGGACGGCAATGACACGTCAGGCGAAGCCGAGGAGGCCATCGCCGCGGCGGCGGCGCGTGGGATGAGGCTCGACGTCGTGACGCCCGCCGACGAGTCGGCCGCAGAGGTCCTGGTCGACGCCGTGGACGCACAGCCCGGAGCGCGCGTCGGCGAGACGATCGAGCTCACCGTTCGCCTGCGCTCGACGATCACGACCACCGCCACCCTGCGTCTCCTGGCCGACGGCGCCACCGTCGCCACGAGGGAGCTGGACCTCGAGCCGGGCGTGACGACGGTCCCGTTCGCCGTCACCGCCGCCGAGCCCGGATTCCACGTGTTCCGCGCGGTCATCGAGCCGGCTGAGGACCGGTTCGGTGAGAACAATGCCGCCGACGCCTACGTCCTTGTCACCGGCGAGCCACAGGTGCTGGTCGCGACCGACGACGCGACGCGGGCCGCGGACCTCATCGCATCGCTCGGCGAGGGCAGCCTGGAGGTGACCGTCGTGGCGGCCGGTGGCGTCCCGTCGTCGCTTGCCAGCCTGGCGGGCTACGACGCCATCGTTCTCGACAACGTGAACGCCGATCAGCTCGGCGCCGACACCATGGCCGCGCTCCAGGTCTATGTCAGGGATCTCGGGCGCGGCCTGGTCATGCTCGGCGGCCGCGACAGCTTCGGTGCCGGCGGCTATCTCGACACACCGATCGAGGAGACGCTGCCGGTCTACATGACGGTCCGCGACCGCGAGCGATCGCCCGACGTGGCGATGGTGGCCGTGGTCGACAAGTCCGGCAGCATGGCCGACTGTCACTGCACCGGCGACTCGCGTGACAACGCCAACCCGTCCGGCGAGCGCGGCTTCGAGAAGGTCGACATCGCCAAGGAGGCGATCCTGCGCGCCGCCGAGGCGCTCGCGCCGACCGACCAGCTCGGAGTCGTCGCATTCGACCAGAACGCCCATTGGGCGGTGCGTACGGCGCCGATCGACTTCGGGGCGCTCGGGAATGGGCTCGGCTTCGAGGCCGATGGCAACACGAACATCTTCGCCGGGCTGCAGGCGGCCTACGACGACCTCATCGACAACCCGGCCACGCTGCGCCACATCATCCTGATCACCGACGGCTGGTCGACGCACGGCGCATACGACGACCTGCTCGAGGACATGCAGGCCGCCGGCATCACCCTGTCGACCATCGGCACCGGCGGCGGCTCGGCCCAGCTGCTGCGCCGGCTGGCCGAGGAC
>JACCWY010000510.1 GCA_013697395.1 Chloroflexota bacterium
ACCACGATCCGCATCGGCGTCAGGTATCCATCTGCTCGGTCGGTCCCACAGGATGGTTTCGTACAATCCGAGGATGCCACGGAAGCTCGGACGCTGACGGTCGACGCTGCCGTCCTGCGCGCCGGGCGGGTGGGCTGACGAGTGATCGACCCCGATAGTCGAGGGCCGTCGCGCGTCGCTCAGCTGGTCGTCGTGGCAGTCCTCGTCGGCATCGGCGTCAACAACATCGTCTTCGCGATCCGGGACTGGCCGCTGGGGGACATGGACGTCTACCTTGCCGCGGCCGAGCGGCTGAGGGCCGGCCAGCCCCTCTACATCGCCGGCGATGTCGCGGTCAACTCGTTCTGGTACGCGCCGTGGTACGCGGTGCTGTGGGTGCCACTCACCTTCCTGCCGCGCGAGGTCGTCGCCGTCGGCTGGAGTGCCATCCTGCTGGTCGCGACGGCGCTCGTGACCGCCCTGCTCGTCGCGCAGGGCCGGCGTGGTGCGCTCCTTGGCCTGCTGGTCGGCCCGGCGCTCTTCGCCGTCTCGGCCGGCGGCAACGTGCAATCGCTCATGCTGCTTGCGCTGCTAATCGGCGTGCATCGCCGGTGGGGCCCCGTGGCCGTGGCGGCGGCCGCATCGATGAAGTTCGCGCCGATTCTGCTGGTGGCGGTATACGCGGCGCGGCGCGAGTGGTGGCGCGCGCTGCTGAGCCTCGCCTTGACGGCCGTCCTCGTCGCGCCCGCGATACCCATGGGCATCGCCGGTGCCGGCGTGCGCTCCGATGCGGCGCCATCCTTGCTGGGCGTCTCACCGGTCCTGTACGCCGCGGTCGTCTGCGCCGCGCTGGCAGCCGTCTTCCTGGTGCCCCGGAGGCATGCGACCCTCGCGGCGGCCACCGCCGTTGTCCTGGCATTGCCGCGCCTGTTCGTCTATGACGTGACCTTTGTGGCCGTCGGCGCCGCCGACGATCGCCGCACTCGTCCGAGCGAAGAAAGCGGCCGGGACGCGGTCACGGAGTAGGACGCCATAACCGGGCCCCCGCACTCATTGTTTTGCCCGACAATTGGCCGGAGGATGCACCGAGCGGACGGGGCAGCAGATGACGCCAAATCGAACAGAAGAGGTCGCTCTCGTCAGCACCGACGATGCGATCCGGCGCCTCAGGACCGACCCGGCATCCGCCGAACTTGTTCGGGATGCTTATCTCGGGCGTGACGTTGGCGATTCGGGGCGGCGCTTTGCCGAATCAGCGGAGTTCCAGGAACTGCGGGCGTTGCTCGGTCAGGAGCTGACTGGCGCGTGCGTGCTCGATGTCGGCGCGGGCACGGGCATCGCGTCGCTTGCCTTTGTCTCGAATGGCGCGGGGCGCGTCATCGCGCTGGAGCCTGACCCGAGCGACGAGGTCGGTCGAGGAGCCATCAGCCGCCTGGACCCCGACGGTCGGATCGAACTGCTCGACGCGTCCGGTGAGGAGATACCCCTGCCCGATCAAAGCGTCGACATCGTGTACGCGCGGCAGCTCCTTCATCACGCGCGTGATCTCCCGCAGCTTGTTCGAGAATGTGCTCGGGTGCTGCGCGGTGGCGGCTTCTTCGTGGCCTGTCGGGAACATGTCGTCGCCGACGAGGCCGAACTGACGGCTTTTCTGGCTGCCCATCCCGTGCATCAGCTGGCTGGAGGAGAAAACGCCTTCCCACTCGCGGCGTACCGTGACGCGATCCGAGCGGCAGGGCTCGAGCTTCAACAGGTCTTGGGCCCCTGGGATTCGATCATCAACGCGTATCCGGCGGCACGGACGTCGGCCGAGCTGGCTCAGCTCCCGCGCGCCGCCTTGAAGCGACGCCTCGGCGTCCTGGGTGGAGTGGCCAGCCACATCCCCGGCGTTCCGCGGCTTGTCCGCACGCTCCGGCGCGGGGAGCCCGGGCGTCTCTATTCCTTTGTCGCGCGAAAGCCGGGGCCGAGCAGCGTCGCGCAACAGACGGGCGACTCCTGACGACAAGCACGGCGGTCCTGGGTGCCGGCGCCCTGGGCCTGACCGCGGCGATGCGCCTCGGTCGGTCCGGCGACCGCGTCACCGTCATCGAACGCGAGTCCCTGCCCGGCGGTCTGGCGGCAGGCTTCCAGCCGGCGGACGGGCTGTGGCTCGAGAAGTTCTACCACCACCTCTTCCGGTCCGATACCCGAGCCATCGCGATGATCGAGCAGCTCGGGCTCGGCGATCGGCTCGAGTGGCGCGAGCCCGTCACCGCGACCCTGCATATCGGTCGGCCTTACC
>JACCWY010000512.1 GCA_013697395.1 Chloroflexota bacterium
CTGATCGGAAACTGGCAGACCAGGTCGTTGTTGTGACGGCTGAAGATCGGGTGGGGCTTGACGGTGATATAGCAGTGCAAATCACCAGGCGGGGCGCCGGCGTCGCCGGGCTCGCCCTGGGCGGTGATGCGGACGGCTTGACCCTCGTGCACGCCGGCGGGGATCTTCACGGTCACCGTCTGCTTGCGCAGTTGCCGCCCCGTGCCGGCGCAGGCGATGCAGTGCTCGCGGACGACGCTCCCGCGGCCGCGGCAGTTCGGACAGGTCGTGACCATCCGGAACATCCCGCCGAACCCCTGCTGCGCGACGCGGCCGTTGCCGCCGCACTGCACGCAGACGATTGGGCTGCTCCCCGGCTTCGCGCCCGTGCCCTTGCACGTGTCGCAGTTGTCCTGGCGTTCGAACTCGATCGTCTTCTCCGCGCCAATCGCGACTTCGGCCAGACTGAGCTCGACCTGCGTCTCAAGAGCGAACCCGCGCGCCGCCCGGGCACGCCCACCGCCTCCACCGCCCGCCCCACCGCGGCCGGCGAAGGCGCCGCCGAAGATGTCGTCGAACATCGAGAAGATGTCCGTGACGTCCATGTGCGAGAAGTCGTGCCCCCCGCTCACCCCGCCGTGTCCGAATTGGTCGTAGCGCTTGCGCTTCCCGTCGTCGGAAAGGACTTCGTACGCCTCGGCGCACTCCTTGAACTTCACCTCCGCCTCCGCGTTGCCCGGGTTGCGGTCGGGGTGAAACTTCATCGCCAACCGGCGGTACGCGCGCTTGATCTCCTCGCCGTCGGCCGTGCGCGTCACGCCCAGGACTTCGTAATAATCTCGCTTGGTCAAAGCCACGGTTGTCCTACGCTGAATGAATCTCGAAGTTGGAGCTTCGCTTAACTCGCCTGGATGTGGCGCCGATCGCGCAAGGGCATCTTCACCTGGCGCGGACGAAATCGTCCACCGTCAGGTGGGCTGATCGAATCAAGCTTCGCAGTGTGCCCTTCGCCACTTCTTTGTGGTCTGGGACGGAAAGGGTTACCGCTTCGCCGGGCTTTGTGAGAATGAGATGACTACTGGCTTGCCGCACCACCTGCCATCCAAAACGCCGAAGACGCGTGCGGCGTCCCGACCGCTGAGCGCGGGCAGCTTCGTACCCATCAGACAGTAACCTCGACCTGCCGGGTCTCAACCGTGAGCGGTAGTCCCTGCTCGGCGCGAACCTCCAGGCAAAGACGGATGGCGTCCCGGACGTTTTCCACCGCCTCCTCCTTGGTTTTCCCCTGGCTGACGCAGCCCGGAATGGACGGGCATTCGACGACCCAAATACCGTCTTCGTCGCGTTCGATGGTGACGGGAAATTTCATCCGCTGCTCCTGCTTGCCGAACTCTCGTTTCACATGGGAATCATAGGGCCGGTCCTCACTCCACGCTACGACTGAGAGCCCCTGATGATCAACGTGGACGGGCTCTCAGATGCACGAACCGGCCCGGGGAGTGTGAAGTCCCCGGGCCGGTCTTGAGACGTATTGACCTTCGAAACTTTACGACACCGCCCCCGCGACGAGCGGGTTCTCGTCGCCCTTTTGTTCCTTCAGTTCCGTCAGCAGCACGTCCGTCGTCAGCGCCAACCCGATGGCGCTCGCGGCATTGAGCAAAGCCGTGCGGGCGACCTTCGTCGGGTCGATGATGCCGGCCTTGAACATGTCGACGTACTCGTCCGTCGCGGCGTTGTAGCCCCACGCGGCATTCTTGCTCTCCAGGATCTTGGAGACGACGACCTCACCGTCTTCGCCGGCGTTCTCGGCGATCTGACGCGCGGGGGCCTTGAGGGCTTCGGCGAGGATGTCGAAGCCGAGCTTCTCGTCGTTCTTCGCCTGTCGCTTGCCGCTCTCGACGGCCTCGATCGCGCGGAGGAACGCGACGCCCCCGCCGGGGACGATGCCTTCTTCGGCCGCGGCGCGGGTCGCGTGCAGCGCGTCGTCGATGAGGTCCTTGCGTTCCTTCATCTCCGTCTCGGTGTTTGCACCCGCGCGGACGACGGCGACGCCGCCCGTGAGCTTCGCGAGGCGCTCCTGGAGCTTCTCGCGGTCGTAGTCGCTGGTCGTCTTCTCGATCTGGAGGCGGATCTGCTCGGCGCGACCCTGGATTTCCTTCCTCGAGCCGCCGCCCTCGACGAGCAGCGTGTTGTCCTTATCGACGACGACGCGCTTCGCGCTGCCAAGGTCTTCCAGCTCGACGTTCTCGAGCTTCAGGCCGAGGTCTTCGCTGATGAACTTCCCGCCGGTGACGACGGCGAGGTCGCCCATCATCGCCTTGCGGCGGTCGCCGAAGCCCGGCGCCTTCACGGCGCAGATGTTCAGCACGCCGCGCAGCTTGTTCACGACGAGGGCCGCGAGCGCTTCGCTCTCGACGTCCTCGGAGATGATCAGCAGCGGACGACCGCCCGTGACGACCTTATTGAGCAGCGGCAGCAGTTCGGGGAGATTCGAGATCTTCTTCTCGTGCAGCAGGACGTACGCGTTCTCCAGCACGGCCTCGAGCGTCGTCGGGTTCGTGAGGAAGTACGGGCTGAGGTACCCCTTATCGAACTGCATGCCCTCGGTGTATTCGAGGGTCGACTCCGTGCTCTTGCCCTCGTCGACGGTGATGACGCCTTCCTTGCCTACCTTCTCCATCGCGTCGGCCATGAGCTGGCCGATCACCTCGTCGCCGTTGGCAGAGATCGTCGCGACCTTTTTGTAGTCGTCCTTGCCCTTGACGGGCTTGGACATCTCGGTGATCGCGTCGGCGGCAACCTGGGCGGCCTTGAGGATGCCGCGCTGGATCTGCACCGGGTTCACGCCGGAC
>JACCWY010000515.1 GCA_013697395.1 Chloroflexota bacterium
CGCGTCGGCCAACGCCTGTGCGCGCCGATCGAACGTCGTCGCGCCGCTCTCCAGGAGGATGACGTCGATTCCGGCACCGGCTGCCTCCAGTGCGGTGACGATGCCGGCCGGGCCGGCGCCGACGACCACGAGATCGCCCTCGAGCATGACGCCGTGCGTGAAGCCCTCGCCGTCGACGATCATCGCGTCGACTCGACGCGCGGTCGCGAGGTCTGCAGCTCCTCGTGGACGAGCGCCGCGAACAGCTGGAGGTCTTCGGTCCCATCCGAGCCGAGGGCGGCCGCAGCCTGTCGGACTCGCTCTGGGCGGATGCTGCTGAACAGAACGACGCCGGACGGGTTCGCCCGGGCGGCGAGCCTCAGCAGCAGCCCGGCGACGACCTCGGGGTCGCCGCAGTCGCGGCCCACTGCGTCGTGCCAGCTTCGCCGGACCCGGGCATCGCTCGCAACGTGCCCGACGATCCGGCCGACCGCGGCGCCGACCGCGCCGAACGTGATGCGGGCCGATCGCACGCCGCTCGGGAGGCGCTCGAGTGCTCGTCCGAAAATGTCGTCACGCATCTGGATCACCGGGGGTGACACCGGCAACGACTCAACAACGCTCACCGTTGGCTCTGCCTCACCTGCTATGCCCCAAGTGACGATCTGCCCGGCGGTCTGGGCCTCCCCGAGATAAGAGCAGACGTCGTCGCTGCGTACGCTCCCTGGAGCCGGATCGTGGAGCAGGAAGAGGTCGACCGCCTCGACCCTCAGCTCCCTGAGGCTGCGGTGGAGGCTGCGCCGCGCCGCCGCGGCGTCATAGCCCTCGGCCGAATACAGAAGCCCGCCGGCGGATCCGGCGCCGGGGCCCGGCGCGCTGGACTGCAGCCGGCGCCGAAGCTCGGGGCGCCGTTCCATCAGCCGGCGAGCCGGTCCTTGCACGACCCCCACGAGCCGGGCGGCCGGCGTCGGGACGATGCCGAACTTCGTGGCCACCACAACGCCGCCGCGGTGCTGCTGCGCGAAGGCGCCGACCTCGCGCTCCGCGGCGCCGAGGCCGTACATCGGAGCGACGTCGAAGTGGCGGATGCCGGCCTCGTACGCGGAGTCGAGCAGACGGCGGCGCTGGGCTCTCGAGGGCAGACGGAACAGGTCGGCGCAACCGAGCCCGAGCCGGCTGGTCTCGAGCGTCGTTCCCGCGAGCGTCACCGAGCGCACGAGCCGACATTCTTTTGGGCGCGGACGGTGCTCATCAGTTGGCCAACGCTGCGAGCCGGACGCCGATGATCACGAAGGCCGAGACAGTCAGGACCGCAGCGGCGATGCTGG
This sequence comes from Chloroflexota bacterium, assembly GCA_013697395.1. Taxonomy (GTDB): domain Bacteria; phylum Chloroflexota; class Limnocylindria; order QHBO01; family QHBO01; genus JACDBZ01. The sequence continues at coordinate 1,308 of JACCWY010000515.1, forward strand.
CCGCGGGACGCAGGGGGAACTGACCGGTAGTCCGCAGCATCTCCCTTCCGACGAGCATCGCGATCGCCGCGATGATCACAACGTAACCCGACGGGCCGGAGGTGAGGCGATACGCCTCGTCCAGGGTCAGTGCGCCGAGCACGTCAGGCTGCGGACGAGATGGCTGGGGGACGGGATTCTTGATGACCCGGGCGAGCCGCCCTCATCCGGCCGGGCGCGCACCGCCCGCGACAGGTGCAAACCCGCGATCCAGAGTAGGAGGCGCTTTTCCATAGGCACTCTCCGTCGCCTAGTTCCCGTGGCCCAGCCTCTCACCGATCGTTTCAGCGCTCGCTCCCACCGTCAGAGCGACCAGGATGACGAACGCCGTGAACGGCGACCATGCTCCGGCGTACATCAGGGCGCCCGGGACGATGGTGGCCAGCGTGAGGCTCACGGCGATCGCCAGCCCGGCCCCGGCCCACCCCCGGGCCAGGTCCCACACGCTCAGCAGCGCCCACCCGGGCACGAAGGCAACGAACGCCAGCACGACGGGGGCACGCAGCGAGGTCGGCCATCGAGGGTCCTGAACCGCGATGGCGAGCAAGGCGAGCTCCAGGCGAAGTCCGGCGAGGCGCGTCTTGCCATCACCGCGAACGATCAGGGCGGCCGCCGCTGTGACCGCGGCGCCGAGCAGGGCCACGTTGCCGGCGCTCCAGGCGTCGCCCGCCGCCGCCGGGCCGGTAC
>JACCWY010000543.1 GCA_013697395.1 Chloroflexota bacterium
GTCCGGCTTCGCGGCGGCCCGCCAGCGAGACCTGCCGCTGGTCGCGATCACCACCGGCGGGCGGCTGGCGGCCGGTACCACCGAGGCCGGAATCCCCCTTCTCCAGTACCGGCTCGGCGGGCAGCCGCGCGCCGCCATCGGCTTCGGCGTCGGCCTGGTTCACGAGCTGCTCTCTCGCGCCGGACTGATCGACGGCCCGGACGACCTCGGCCCGGTGGTGAGCGCGCTGGAGGAGCTCCTCGAGCGGATCGGTCCGTCGGTCGAGACCGATGCGAACCCTGCCAAGCAGCTCGCGTGGTCGATCTTCGGGCGCATCCCGGTCGTGTACGGGCACGGCGCGATGTCGGCGGTCGCCCACCGCTGGAAGACCCAGCTCAACGAGAACGCGAAGGCCTGGGCGGCCTGGGAGCCGATGCCGGAGGCGAACCACAACGCCATCGAGGGCAGTCTCAACCCGCGCGAGCTGGGTGACGCCCTGTACGTCGTCCAGCTGCGGGACCGCGCGGAGCCCGCCGAGATCGCCGAGCGGTACCATGTCGTCGAGGAGCTGCTGGGCGAGCGGGCAACCAGCCGCAGCGAGGTGTGGGCTGACGGGCCGTCGGCCCTGGCGCGCGTCATGACCGGTGTTGCGTATGGCGATCTCGTGAGCGTGTATCTCGCCATCCTCTACCAGACCGACCCCACGCCGGTTACACTGCTGGCGATGCTCAAGGAGCGGCTCGCCAGGGCCACCGGATCCGACCCGACGGGCGCCACGCAATAGGGCGCCGGGCTCCGGCGCCATGGAGGTAACCGCTACGTGCATTCGAGCATGATCGGCAAGGTCGAGAAGGCGATGCGCTACGCGCACGAGCCCGACCGTGTGAAGCTGTCGGCCGTACGCGCCAGCTTCGCCGGTGACAACGGCACCCATACCGTGACCCTCGACGCCGATGCGTGGCAATGCGACTGCCACCTGTTCGGATCGGCCGGCGGCTGTACCCACACCCTGGCCGTGCAGAAGATGCTCGACCCGATGCTTTCGGAGGCGGCTCGCGAGACGCCGCTCTACGGCCACGTCGAGTCGCGCGAGGAGGACCCCGTTCCGGCGTAGGTCGAGCAGCGCTGCCGAGGCCCGCCGGCGCTCGCTCGCCGGCGGGTTTTCCGTGCCGGTGCCACGCCGGTCGCGACATCCATGATGCTGGTCGTCTACCGTGCCGCGGCCGCCGTCGGCTGGCTGGCCCATGCGGTGGGTCGCGTCCTGGCCAGCGCCGTCTGGTTCGCCCCCCGCGCCATCCCGTGGGTCCTCGTGCTGGCCTCGCTCACGGGCCTGTGGGCGTGGCGCTCGATCGAGGACGCGCGGGCCGTCACGGCCGCGGCCCCGCGGCCCGCCCCGGCCGGTGTGGCGGACATCCTCGACCTTCGCGCCCTCGGCTGGGTCGGCACCTCCACCATCGTGCGCGGCCCGTTCCTCGACTCGAGGTCGTACGGAGCGCCCGTCCAGCGCTGGTACTACCTCCTGCTCGACCCGCGCGACGACGCCGTGGCCATCGTCGCGCGCTCGCCGTCCCGCCTCGAGGAGCGGCGGACGCGGACCATCGCGGCGCGCGTGACGGACGATCCGCCGGCCGTGGCGGACGCCGTCGCGGGCCTGGACGGCGAGGTGCCGGGCGTCGATTCGCGGCGCTACCTCGTCGAGCTCGACGACCGTCCGCTCCGCCTCACCGGTGCCGGCGTCATGACGCCGGTCTCCCTGGCCTCGGACGAGGGGACCGTGATCACCCTGCGCGGCGAGTTCGAGCGCGCGCGAGCCGTGGACGGCGCCTGGGAGTACGTGGTGCGAGACGGCGGCCGCGCGGTCATCGTCCGCTCACCTCATCCACCCGATGCGCTGCCGGTGGACGTCTGGGGGGTCGCCGCGACAGACCGTGTGCGCACGGAGCAGGCGCTTGCCGTTCCGGCTCTGCAGGCCGCGGGCGGCGGGCGTCGCATCCCGGACGGCCGGCTGCTGGCCGAGGGCGTGACGCCGCCGCTGCCATCGGTCTCCTACGTTCTGCCCATGCTGCTGGCCGCCATCGCCGCGCTCCTCGTCCTCGGCTGGCTGCTGGGCTATCCGCTCGTGCGGCGCCGCCCGCTGCCCGCGGGCGTTCGCACCTGGCCGCTTTCGGTCGGCGAGGAGATTGCGGCCGACCTGTAC
>JACCWY010000002.1 GCA_013697395.1 Chloroflexota bacterium
GGCGAACGCTGCGCCCGCGATGCCGGCGGCCGCCGCGCGCAGCACGCGCGCCCGTTCGGCGATGAGGTGGCCGGCGATCAGGGTCACGAAGCCGCCGGCCAGCGCGACGCACACCGCGGAGAGGAGGTTCATGCGCCAGGCGACTTCGCCGATCGGGAGCCGAGTCCACAGCCAGCCGACGATCTCGTAGGTCGGGAAGCCGGTCGGGTGGAAGATCGACAGGGTCGGGGGCACGGTCTGGGCCTCGCCGGTGTCCCAGAAGCCGGTCGACGGCAGCATCGTGCGGAGATAGATTCCGAACGCGAAGAGCACCACCACCGCGGCGGCGAACGCCACGCCATTGTCCGCGTACGGGACCCACCCGGCTGCAACCCGGCCCGGCCCGGGGCCGTCCGAGGCTCGATGTATACTCACGGCCACCTTGGCGCGCGTACCGATGCGGCGTTCCCACCGAGGGCGCCGAACCTGATGACCCGTGGCCCCGTCGGCCGACGGGGCGCGGGGGTCCTCGACATTGTCCGGCGGCTCGATGCCGGCACGATCCTCATGGCGCTCCTCGTCCTTGGGCTTGCGCTGCGCGTCTTCATCGCCGGTTTCTACCTGCCCATGAGCGGACTCGCGAACGACGTCGGCACGTTCAACGCGTGGGGGCAGCGCCTCGCAAGCCTTGGGCCAGCCGAATTCTATGAGCCCGGATACTTTGCCGACTACCCGCCGGGGTACATGTACGTTCTGTGGCTGCTGGGATTCGCCGGCGCCGCCCTCGGCCCACTGGTGGGTCAGAACGCGACTGGCGGTTTGGTGAAGATTCCGGGCATCCTCGCGGACATCGGCGTCGCATGGCTCCTCTTCGTCATCTGCCGGCGCTGGGGCAGCGAGCTCGTCGCGCGAACCCGCTTCCGCGTCGGCGGCGAGCTGCTCGGGATCACGGCGGCCGCCATCTACCTGTTCAATCCCGGAACGATCTTCGACGCCGCGGTGTGGGGCCAGATCGAGTCAGTCGGGACACTGATCGTGCTCGCGGCGATCTATGCCCTCGGGCGGGGCTGGACCGAGGTGGCCGCGTTCGGCGCCGTCGCCGCCCTTCTGGTCAAGTTCCAGTTCTCCTTCCTGGTGCCGATCGTGGCGATCGTCGGCATCCGACGTCACTTCCTCGGCCGCTCGACCGATGCCGCGCACGACGGGCGGCGCGATCCGCTGCGAGCGCTCAGCTCGCTGGCGGTCGGCATCGGTGCGCTGACCATCCTGATGCTTCCCTTCGGCATGGTTCTCTACACGCCGCTCGAGGGAGGGGATCCCGCGGGTCTGCTGGGGTTCCTGCCCGCGGCTGACCCCAACCGCAGCCTGATCGGCAAGCTCGTCGAGGCCGCCGGCACCTACACCGGCCTCACCGAGAACGCGTTCAACCTGTGGCGGAACCCGTTCAGCGGTCTCGGCGACACCTTCCAGCGAGGGAGCGATTCCGGCGACGCGCTTGCTCTCGGCTCGGCGGTCTTGAGCTGGCAACAGGTGGGCATGATCCTCTTCGCCGCCGTCGCACTGATATCGATGGTACAGGTCGCCCGCCGTGACGACCTGCGCGGGATCCTCCTCGCCGCGCTGCTCCTCTCGATCGCCTTCTTCGTCCTGCCGACGCGCGTCCACGAGCGCTACCTGTTCCCGGCCCTCGCGCTCGGTGCGCCGATGGTCCTCTCCGGCCGCGCCTGGCCGTGGATCTACGCGGCGCTCACGATCGTGTTCTTCGCGAACGTGTATTGGGTCTACACCGAGGACTGGTCGTTCACCGGCACGGTCATCAACCCGGGCGCGCACGGCAGCCCGATGCCACAGAGCGAGCTCCTCACCTCGACGCTCCTGACCGATTGGGGCATCTGGCTGCTGTCGCTCATGGCGGTCGTCGTGCTCGGCGTCGTCGCCTGGCACACCGTGCGCCAGCGCGCCCCGAGCGCAGAGCAGGAGCCGATGCCGGTCCCCGCGCTGCCGCGGTCGGCGAGCGCGCCACTGGCCCGGGAG
>JACCWY010000010.1 GCA_013697395.1 Chloroflexota bacterium
GTCCCGGGCACCATCACCTTCCGGGCCGACGCGATGGTGCGGTTCCCGTTCGGCGCGATCTTCGGCATGCCGGCGGTCTGGGGCGTGATGATCGCCAACATCATCGGCGACGCCCTGGCGGGAACGCTCGGACCGGGGAGCATCGCCGGCTTCATCATCTCGTGGTGGCAGCCGTACCTCTTCTACCGGTTCTTCCGCCGGCGCGAGGAGGCTTCGATGCTCACCGTGGGCGCCGCCGTCAAGTACTACGCGACCGTCCTGCTGTGGTGCTTCATCGGGGCGTGGTACCTGTGCGCGAACTTCCAGTACCTCGGCCTCCTGCCGCCGGAGGTGATCTGGGGTGGCGTCTTCCCGGCCGTGATCGTCACCACCTTCATCGGCGGCATCCTCGGGGTGGTGGTCGCCCGCATCGTGGGACCGGCCGCCGAGCGCTACGGGCTGTCCCAATGGGAGATGGGGTACGAGCCACGAGCGGCGCGGGTCTCAACGGCGCGATCCGCGTGATGCGATCTCCAGGATCCGGAGCCCTCGCCGGCTCCGGATCCGACGAGGCTGCTCGTGACACGGTCGTGGCGATCGAGGATCTCAGCTTCGCCTACCGGGGCCACGAGGATCGCGCGGTGCTGCGCGGCATCAACCTGCAGGTCGGGCGGGGAGAGATCCTCGGCATCGCGGGAAGCACCGGATCGGGGAAGAGCACGCTGTGCTACGCGCTGACCGGGATCGTCCCGCACAGCTTGGGCGGGCGCCTCTCGGGGCGCGTGTGCGTGGCCGGGGTCGACACCGCGACCGCGACCGTGGCCGAGCTGACCCGCTGGGTGAGCCTGGTGATGCAGAGCCCGGAGTCCCAGATCGTGGGCCTCACCGTTCGCGAGGACGTCGAGTTCGGCCTCGAGAACATCGCGCTCGAGCCGGCGGAGATCATGGAGCGCGCCAGCTGGGCCCTCCGCACGGTCCGGCTCGACGGATTCGACGATCGGTCCCCGTGGGAGCTGTCCGGCGGCCAGAAGCAGCGCCTGGCGATCGCCTCGGCGATCGCCTTCCATCCCGCCGTGCTCGTGCTGGACAATCCAACCGCCGAGCTCGATCCGCTCGGCAAGCAGGAGGTCCTGGAGACGCTCGTCGCCCTGAACGTCGAGCTCGGCACGACGATCGTGATCGTCGACCAGGAGCTGCAGGAGATCGTGGCCCACGTCAGTCGCATCGCGCTCCTCGATGAGGGCGAGCTGGTGGCGCTCGGTTCGGTTCGCGAGATCCTCGATCGCGCTGACCTGTTGCACCGGATCGGGATCAGGCTCCCCGAGGTGACGGAGGTGGCCGCCCGGCTCCGCCAGGTCAGCCGCTGGAACGGTCCGCTGCCGATCGACGTTAGCGAGGCCCGACCTCAGCTGCTCGCGCTCTTCAGCGACGACGGTCGTCAGCCCGCCGCGCAGCTGCCTGCCGGTGCGCCGACGGGTCGTCCGGCGCGGCCGCCCCCGGTCGGTCGTCCGATCGCGGGCGTTGAGCCGGCGCTGCGCGTCGAGGGATTGCACTTCACCTATCCCGGAGGGGCACGCGTGCTCGGCGGCATCTCGCTGGTGATCGAGCCGGGGGCGTTCATCGCACTGATGGGCTCCAACGGAGCGGGCAAGACCACGCTCGCCAAGCACTTCAACGGACTGCTGCGGCCGACGGCCGGCGCCGTCTACGTACACGGCGTCGATACTCGCACGCGGACCGTCGCGCAGCTCGCCCCCATCGTCGGCTACGTCTTCCAGAATCCTGACCACCAGGTCTTCTCGGAGACCGTCGCCCGGGAGCTGGCCTTCGGTCCCCAGAACCTGGGCTGGCCGGCGCCACGCATCGACGAGGCCGTAACGCGCACGCTTGCCGATCTAGGTCTCACCGAGCAGGCCGACGCGCAGCCGTTCTTTCTCGGCCTCGCCGAGCGCAAGCTCTTGGCCCTCGGCTCGACCCTGATCATGGGTCCGGACATCCTCGTCCTTGACGAGCCCGCGACGGGTGCCGACCACCTCGTCTCGTTGCGGATCATGCGCTACATCTCGGAACTCCACCGGCGCGGCCTCACCGTGGCGATCATCACCCATGACGTCGCGCTGGCCGCGCAATATACTGACCGGCTCATTGTGGTCCGGGACGGCCGCATCGTGCTGGATGGGCCGCCAGCGGAGGTCTTCCGCCACGAGGACGAGCTTCGCGCGTCGTTCATCCGCCCGCCACCGACCGTGGAGCTTGCGCGTGCCCTGGAGGGTCGCGTGAGCCAGGAGATCACCTGTGTCGACGAGCTCGTCGCGGCGCTCGCCGCCGGCTGAGATGAGCTCGATCCGCCTCTCCTACCACACCGGCGCGGCCTCGCCCATGGCGCGGCTCGATCCGCGGGTGAAGCTGCTCTACATTGTCTGGGTGCTGGCGATGATCGTCGTCTTCAGCCACCCGGCCTTCCAGTCGTTCATCGTTCTCACCGTCATCGCCGGGATCGTGCTCGGTCGCCTGCGTCCGGGCAGCGTCGCGCGAGCGGGCCGCATCGGCCTCTTCGTCGGCCTCGTATCGTGGCTGCTGTGGATCGTCTTCCTCGGCGACCAGGGCACGCCTATGCTCGTGCTCGGCCCGGTCACCGTTACTGATGCCGGCGTCCTCGCCGGGCTGTCGGCGGCGCTCCGCATCACGACCGTCCTGTTCGCCTTCTTGATCGTGGCCATGACGACTCCAAACCGCGACATCATCGTCGCGCTGCAGCGCCTGCACGTGCCGGTCGTCTTCTCGATCGTGGTCGGGCTCGTGCTGCGCCTCATCGCCCAGCTCCAGGCCGAGCACGCCACCATCGTGCAGGCGCAGCTGTCGCGCGGCACCGAGTTCGACCGGGGCAATCCGGTCGGTCGCTTCCGGAAGCACACGGCGTATGTGATCCCGCTGTCGCTGCGCGCGCTCAAGATCGTGAGCGAGCTGAGCGTGGCGCTCGAGGCGCGCGCCTTCGATCCTTACGGCCGACGCACCTTCGTGCGTCAGCTGGCGTATCGGCGCATCGATCGGATCCTGCTCATCGCCATGGCGATCACGCTCATCGCCTCGATCACGCTGCGGGTGGGCGGATACGGCGGGCTCGACGTCGGCTCGTTCGGGGGGCTGGGGCAGTGATGCGCAGCGACGACGAGGTCCGCCGCGCCTGGGAGCTGACGACTGGGACCGGGGTCGTGGTGCGGCCAGTGGCCGCGAACATCCAGGCGCTCGAGAACCGCGGCCGGGAAACAGCGCACGCGCGCCGGCTGTTCGAGGAGGGCGAGCGCCTCTTCGCCGCGGGCGACTGGAGTGGGCTGCGGGTCCAGATCGCCCGCATCAACGCGGCGCTGCGCGGGGGAGCGACGCGAAGCAGTGCGCGCCTGCCGAGCACGCTCGCCGAGGTCCGGCGCTCGTTGCCGGCGACCCCGGCTCTCCGGCCGGTCGACGAAGCCGAGCTCGGGGATCGCCTGCTCGCCGGGTGGCTCGGGAAGGTGATCGGCGGCGCGCTGGGAACGCCGGTCGAGGGATGGACTCGCGACGCGATCGCGCGGGTCCACGGCACCGTCAGCGACTACCTCGCCGCGCCGACCACGATCAACGACGACACCGCGTACCAGCTCGTCCTCCTCCACGCCGTCGAGCAGCATGGCCCCGACGTGTCGAGCGTGGAGATCGGGCTCGAGTGGCTGCGCCGCATCCGCGATGCCTACACGGCGGAGGAGATCGCCATCGGCAACATGGAGGCAGGCATCATGCCGCCCCAGTCCGGGGCACACGAGAACCCGTACAGCCACTGGATCGGCGGGATGATGAAGGGCGAGATCTGCGGCTGGCTGGCCCCGGGCCGGCCGGAGGTGGCCATCGACCTGGCACACCGGGACGGCGTGATCGCGCACGAGACCGAAGGCGTCTACGGCGAGCTGTTCACCGCTGCCACGATCGCCACGGCGTTCGTTGAGGCTGATCCGCGCGCACTAATTCGGGCCGGCCTGGCGTTCGTGCCACCCCAGAGCGAGTTTGCCGCCGTGGCACGCCAGGCGATCGCGTGGTGCGAGGCCGCGCAGACGTGGGAAGATGCCTGGAGCCGGGCCGAGGCCGCGCTCGTTCCACGATATCACTGGATCCACACCTTCCCGAACCTGGCCGCGGTGATCGTGGCGCTCTGGTTCGGTGGCGGCGACTTCGGCAGAAGCATCGCGATCGCCACCATGTGCGGGCTCGACACGGACTGCACGGCGGGACAGGTGGGCGCATTGCTGGCGACGGCGCGTGGAACGCCGGCGATCTCGCTTCAATGGCGCGAGCCCATCGGCGACGCGCTCGAGAGCACGGTCGTCGGGCTCGAGCGGGTACCATTCGACGACCTGGCGCAGCGGACGCTGGCGGCGGCCCGGAGCTTCGTTGCGCGGACGGCAGACCGATGACGACGCGCCGGCTCCGCCGACTCTTCGGCGACGACGGGCGGTCCCTGGTTGTGGCGATGGACCATCCCGCATTCGCGGACCAGGTGCAGCATGGTCTCGCCGACCCCGAATCGATCATCCGGGCCGTTGTGGCCGCCGGCAGCGACGCTCTCCTCCTGCCCCCGGGAAGCGCGGAGCGCTGGAGCGGTGCCGTCGACAGGGCAGCCCTCATCCTGTCGCTGCCGCTCGATGATCGTCGCGCCGTGGCGACCGCGCTGCGCATCGGCGCCGATGCAGTCAAGGTGATCACCTGCCCGTGGCTGCCGGGTGGGCCGGACGAACGGGGACGCCTCTCCGCGCTCGCCTCCGCGTGCCACCGGTGGGGTCTGCCGCTCATGGTGGAGACGGTACCCGGCGGCTGGGACGCCACCGGAGAGTTTCGGAGGGTCGAACGGCTCGCGGTCGCCGCACGGACGGCCGCCGAGCTCGGTGC
>JACCWY010000012.1 GCA_013697395.1 Chloroflexota bacterium
CTGGCGTACAGCCGAAGGGCTGGTGATGTTGATCTCGGTCACGCGATCGCCGATGAAATCGAAGCCGGCGAGCTCGATCCCGCGAGCCGCGAGGAGCGGCCGCGCGGCCTCGATCAGCTCCCGCTCGCGGGCGGTGAGCTCCGTCGCTTCGACGGCGGCTCCCTGGTGGATGTTGGCCCGGAACGAGCCCGGCCGCGGCACGCGGTTGACCCAGCCGATCGGTTCGCCGTCCAGCACGATCACGCGTTTGTCGCCGCGAAAGACCTCGGGCAGGAAGCGCTGCACCAGCACGTGCTGTCCGTGATGCGCCGCCAGCGCGCCAATGGCGTCGGCGTCGAGCGTCGACTCCCGGAGCGACAGACGCGTGATGCCGTGTCCGCTGAACTCGTTGAGCGGCTTGACCACGACCTCCTGGTGCTCGCGCGCGAACGCGGCCACGACCTCCGGTTCGGCGGTCACGACGGACGGCGCCGCCGCGCCCGGGATCTCGAGCGGCAGGAGCTTCTCGTTCGAGCGCCGGATCCCGAGAGGATCGTTCAAAACCGGCACGAGCTCGCGGGCCGGCTCCAGGATCGTCAGCGCGTTGTGGTACGCGATGTCGACCGGCGGGTCCTTCCGCATGAGGACGATGTCGTAGGACGCCACGGCGCGATCCTGAGACGGACCTAACCGGTAGAACGGGCGGACCGTCTCGTCGACGGCGATCGCGCGCGCGCGCACGCGCGCCTCCCGGTCGAGCAGGTAGAGATCGCGAAGCCGAGCCACCGCCGGCCGGTGTCCGCGGCGGGCCGCCTCGCTCATGAGCAGGAGCGAGGTCTCGGTCTCGAGGATCAGGACCTCGAGGGGATCGATGATGAAGAGAAGCTCCAGCGCCACCGGCGGGTCAGACCGCGATATCGCGCAGGAATTCCCGTACGCGCCCGTCCGCCCCCCTGCGGATCGGCTCGCCGTCACCGACCAGGAGCACTTCGTACCGCAGGTCGGCGATGCTGGACAATGAGGCCAGGAGCCGGTCGCGGTCGTGGATCTTCTCCGCCGGCAGGAGCCGGAGCTCGCCCGGCGGATCCCCGATCAAGCAATCCCCCAGGAGCAGGACGCCGGAGCCCTCCTCGCGATACAGGCCGATCTCCCCGGCCGTCTTCCCGGCCATGTCGAGGACCTGCCACCCGCCCGGCACCTCCTCACCGGGCGTGAGGACCCGATCGACGTCGCCCGGTACCCCCCCTGCATCGATGGGGCTCATCGCCACCGCGGCACCGGAGGTCTCGCGCAGAGCGGCGGTCGCTCGCCAATGGGTGTGGTTCGTCACGACGATCATGGTCGGCTGACCATCCTGCCGCATGCGCTCGCGGGCGGCTTCGGTCAGGTCGGGCGGGTCCACCGCCACCACGCCGTCCGGAGCACGCCAGTAGAACCCGTTGAGGTCGTACTTCAGGCGTTCCGAGTACTGGCTCCAGGAATGGACATCCGGTGCCACCAGGTCCATCGGGTCCTCCGCGGAAAGGGACTGTTCGCGCGACGCCGACCGCGATACTGTTCTAAGCACGACTGGAGGTTCTCCGTGCGAGTCCGCCGGGGCAAGTTTCTCTTCTTGACGATCGTCTGCCCGCTGGCTCTGGCCGTGGCCTGCGAAAGGCCGGTGTCCGAGGAGAGAGCGGGAGCTCCGTCCGATCCACCGGCCGCGGCCGAGGAATCAAGCTACCGCATCCTCGTCGCCAACCCCATGTCGCATGTCATGTTCGTCAGCCTCCAGCGGGCCGATGCGATGGCCGAGATCGGGAGCGTTCCGGCCGAGGGGGAGCAGATCTTTGATATCCCCGCTCCCCCCGGCGCAACCGTCACCCTGATCGCGCGCGACGAGGGGAAGACCCACTCGCCAACGGTCACGATGATGCTCCCCGAAGACGACACCTACGCGACCTGGACGATCGAATAGCGCTACTCCCGGTCGAGCCCCAGCTCCGGCTGCTCAGGCGGATACACGAGCCCCTTGGCGGTTCGGACGGCGAGATCCCACAGCTCGTGATCCGCGGTCCGTCCATCCGGGAGGACGTGGGTGACCCGGCCGCCCCGCGCCGTGAGCTGGTCGGCCAGGAGCCGCCGGTGGCACTTCCACCACAGCGCCTCGGCGCACATGAGCCCGGTCTGCCCGTCGCCGAGCCAGCTCAGGAACCCGGCGAACGCCGCCTCGAACGCCTCGGTCGCCATGTAGTCCGCGTAATGCCGGAATCCCTCGCTCGCCAGGCCCCGGTTGGCCGACTCCGCCGCGGACCGGTCGCGGCGCCGCCCGCCGAGCTCCTCGAACCAACGGTATTCGATGCCGCGACCCGCCAGAATCGTCTCCAGGATCTCGCGATTGAAGTGCGGGTGAAGACGCGAGGCCGGATAACGCCGGACATCCGCGAGCTGCTCGATTCCGTGCTCGGCCAGACGCTCCACGAATGCCTCGCCCGACAAAGTAGAGTGCCCGATCGTCCAGCAGCGCGACGGCACTTGACGGGTCTGGTCCTCCACCGTACGCTCTCCTTTCGCTCGGGCCGAGGTCCGCAACTTCGCCTGGAGTCGGGATGAAGCGGTTGGCGACGTGCGTCGCATTCGGGCTGACCATCGCCCTTGTTGCGGCCTGCGGCAAGGCGGCGGACGAGCCGTCGTCCGCGGGCTCCGACACGGCCGCCACGCGGGCGCCCGCCGAAACGGCGGCGGCGGCCCCCGAGAGCCCGGCGGAAGAGCCGGTCTTCGCGGCGGTCGGCCTGCCGGCGGCCTTCCCCACCGACTTTCCGATCGCGCCGGAAAGCACGGTGATCGAGGCGACGAGCCGGCCTGATTCCGACGGCATCCTGAGCCGGGTGACGATCGTCTCCAGCGGCGAGCCGCGGGATGTACACGACTGGTACAGCTCGGCGCTGGCGGGTGGCGGCTGGATGCTGGCGAGCGAGGTTTCGTCCGGCGGCGCCCTCGCGCTGCGGGCGACACAGGGCGAGTCGTACGTCGACTTGGCGACCGAGCCGCATCCGGACGGAGCCGCGCAGGGCTGGGTCCGGACACGCGCCACGATCTGGAAGACGGAGCGATAGAGGAGACGCATGCTCGATCCGGGACAAGACACCGTGCTCAAGGAAAAGATCGCCAACGGCCTGGTCGTGGAGTCGATGGACGACATGACGCCGGGGTATCTCAAGGCCTTGAAGACCCAGATGCTGGTCCAGGGCGACACCGAGCTCATGAGCGCCCCGGCCTACTA
>JACCWY010000022.1 GCA_013697395.1 Chloroflexota bacterium
GGTCAGTGTTGGCCTGTTCGATTATCCCGCACTGATGGCAGCAGACATCTTGCTTTACAAGACCGACCTGGTGCCCGTGGGCGAGGATCAAAAGCAGCACGTGGAGCTCACGCGCGATGTGGCGGAGCGCTTCAACTCATTGTACGGAGTAACCTTTCGAGTACCTCATCCAATGATTCCAGGAACCGGCGCGCGCATAAGGGGCCTGGAAGATCCAACCAAGAAAATGAGCAAGAGTGAATCCCAGCAAGGACACGCAGTCAATCTGCTTGACGCCCCGGACATCATCCGCGCCAAGATTATGAAGGCCACCACCGACTCGATGCGTGCGATCCGGTTCGATGAGAACCGGGCTGGTATCCACAATCTGCTCGTCATCTACGAGCTCTTTACTGGATCGAAAAGGACCGATATGGAAGGGCGATTCGAGGGGCGGGGATACGGTGATTTCAAAGGTGAACTGGCTGAGGTAGTGATCGATGGCCTGCGTCCTCTGCAGGCTCGCTACAGAGAACTCATGGTGGACGAATCATACATAGATTCATCGTTGGCAGCAGGAGCCTCTCGGGTGGGTCCGATTGCGGAGGGAACTTTGAACAAAGTCAAGAGCAGGATGGGCCTGGGTTAGGTGCGCGACGTGTTCCGCCTCGCCGACCACGCGCAATGCCACGCCCTCGCCGGGTTCTTCGGCGGGAGGCTGTGCGAGGTTCTTGCGGCGAACCGTCCAGGGCGTCGCTTCCGAGGGGGCGAGTTCCTGTACCTCACGGGGGATCCCGCCCACAGCACGTACTACGTCCGCGGCGGCTTGGTCAAGACGGGCCTCACCTCCGCGGACGGCGACGAGATCACCCTTCGCCTGCACAAGGCAGGAGAGTTCGTCGGAGAGTCCTGCCTCTGCACAGGCGAGCGCCGCGAGCACGCCAGGGCTATGGAGGATAGCGAGATCGTGGAGCTACCCTTCGCGGAATTTGTAGCCCACCTGCAGCATAACCCCGAAGCCCTGCTCGACTTCCTGAGCGTCGTGAGCGAACGCCTGGCCGAGGTCAACGAGCAGCTCCTGAGCGTTTCCGTGGACGGCGTGGAGGTGCGACTCGTTCGGACCCTGCTGCGCCTGGCCGATGATCTCGGCGAGCCCACGGCCACGGGGCTGCGCATCGCGCACTACATCAGCCAGGAAGAGTTGGCCAGGATGGTCGGGGCGCGTCGCGAAGTTGTTTCCAGGGTGCTGAATCAATTGCGGAAGAAGGCCCTCGTGGGGTATTCCCGAAAGGGTCCGATCCAGGTAGACCGGAGCCTGCTGGCCGCTTACCTGGACTCCATCGCCTAGCGGGGTCCGACGGCAGCGCGGTTAGTGACGAGGATAACTTTCGGACGCTTCTGCCCGCTCTATACTTGCGTCGATAGACCGCATCGCCGGTAGTCGGTCGCGCGGAGCTACGCGCGCGCGGTGCGCACTGAGATCGAACAACGGAGGACGAACACATGACCGGATTCCCGTTCTTGAATCATAGGGGCGTCATCGGCCTGGCCGGCCTCGCCCTCGTCGCCTGCTCGAACGGTGGTGTGGTCCGTACTCCCGGACCTGAGCCCCCGCCCGCGGGCGACGCGGTGTCGGGACAACAGATCTTCCGGTTCGACACGTTCGGCGACGAGCGCTTCTGGACGGACACGCTGCGGATGCACGAGGTCATCCAGACCGCTGTCGACCCCCTGACCGCTCTGTCGGTGGGGCTCAAGGTCGACGCCGACGCGTTGCCGCCCGGCATCCTCGGCGAGGTAGACCTCAACGACCCCGCGACGACGGTCGCGCTCCTCGGCCTCGATGCCGTCGTGGGCCTGAAGGCCCAGGTGACGGAGGACGGCCGGATTGAGCGCGTTGGCGTCACGTGCGCGCTCTGCCACTCGGATGTGGATGACTCGGTCCAGGAAGGGATCGGCCGCCGACTGGACGGCTGGCCAAACCGCGACCTGAACCCGGGCCTCATCCTGTCGCTATCCCCCGCCCTCCAGGATGCGGCGACGCAGGCGGTCCTGACCTCCTGGGGGCCGGGCAAGTACGACGCCTACTGGAATCATGACGGGATGAACGATCCGACGGTGATCCCCCCTGCCTACGGCCTCGCGGGGGTGGACCTCGAGACGTTCACCGGCGAGGGGCCGATCAGCTACTGGAACGCCTACGTGGGGGTCACCCAGATGCACGGCCAGGGCTCGTTCTCTGATCCGCGGCTCGGGATCGAGATCGTCGCCGCGCCTGATCTGGTGACGTCGAAGCTCCCCGACCTCCTCGCGTACCAGTTGAGCCTGCCCGCGCCGCCGCCGCCGGCCGGGAGTTTCGATCCGACAGCCGCGGAGCGCGGCGCGGCGGTGTTCAACGGGCCCGGAACGTGCGCAAGCTGCCACATGGCGCCCACGTTCACCGACGTGAACGAGCGGCTTCACGACCCGGCCGAGACGGGGATGGATCCGGTGCTCTCCCAGCGGGCGACGACGGGCCGGTACCGGACGACGCCGCTCCGCGGCGCGTGGCAGCATCCGCCTTACTTCCACGACGGCAGCGCGGCCACACTTCCGGACGTCGTGGAGCACTA
>JACCWY010000026.1 GCA_013697395.1 Chloroflexota bacterium
ATGTCATCGGGATGGACCTCGGCGGAACTCCCGCAATCGATCTCCCCGTTTTCGGTGCACTGGCCGTCCTCCTTCTGATCGCTGGGGCGGTCCGCTGGCGCTCATCAACAAGCGATTAGGCCGCTGCCTCCGTCCCTTGCCGCACATCGGACCCGGCGCGCTTGGTATCGCGCTGAGCCGTCGCCAGCCTCACCCAGCGGACGAAACTGCGCGCGAGTAGTGGGCGTCCTGCTCGTGGCTGATCTCATCGAAAGCGCGGGCGTACCGCCCCAAGGCGTCGAGCGCGTCAATGACTCCGGGGTCGCGCATGGGCGGATTCTACGGCGGCCCTTCTCCGGCGCGTCCGTGGAAGCCGTCCAAACCGCAGGCTCCATAGTCGAAGTGAACAAGCAGCCAGTTACGCGGAGCTGAGTCGAAGGACCTGTCGCCCTCAATCGTGGAGCGCGTGTAGACCGCGTCACAGATCTCATCGGCGGCGAGCCAGTGGTCTCGATCGCGAGCGTCGTAAGTGAGGATAACGTGTTGGCGATCCAACTCATCGACCGTCACACCGACCCCGCGTGCGATCTCGATCTGCGGCCGAATCATCGATATCGCGGAGGGACGCTCTGGGACACGCGCCACGGCCACGCGGGCACTTCTCTGCCGCAATCTGTTCAGCGTCAATATCGACTCCTTGCGCGTGACGCCGAGGCCGCCGAACGGTCCGCTGGGACCTTGGGCCACCGCGTATGGGCACTCGCCACCCATCGCCAATGCTCTGCAAATGGTCGGCCAGAGTCCTCGTGGCCGTGACCTTGGCACGGAGCGGAATAGTGCCTTACTGCCAGGAGCCAGCCAATTGGCGGCCAGCGTAGAAGCCGGCGCCGTCCTATCCCCGTTCGATCGTGCGATCCGCGGGCGTCAACTGCACGCCGGGCCCACTGAGCGTAAGAACACGCGATTACTGCCGACGTCAAACTATCGGCTTGGGATATGGAAGCCGCCGCTATCCCGACTGGCCGGTCCTCCCCGCTAGCTGAGAGGTGGACGTTATCGCCGATACGACCAGCAGGGCGAGCGCGAGCAGGGCGCTATACAACCGTCTCATTGGGCACCTCGAGCTCCGAGCGGGTCGGTTTCGCCAGTGGCTCGACGCGGTCCCCCGGCGGCCATGGATTTAGGGCCGCGCGTCAACGCCTCCCGTCTTCGGTTGTCATTATTCGCCGCGGTCAAGCAGGCAAGCGAGGCCAATGCCGCGATTTTGAGGTGCGTCGGCGCATCGCCGGCGGTGCAGTTCCTTGCAACTCGGTACCGGTGCGGTCGCATAGGCCTACGGCGCCGCCGCTGTGATCGATCGCGGATTGTCAGCCCCTTGCTTACCACACGGTTACTGGCCTGGTCATTACCTAACCGCACCGCACTGCACTTGACAGCCCCGTACCGTTACGTTCCCGGCGGTGCCCCCGCTCCAGCTGAAGCAGCGTGTCCTGAAGGACTCAAGGGGCGATGGAGCTGCTGTTGGTGCGCGACCTGGCCACGATTGGCGCGCTGGTCGGCCTCCTTGCGCTCGTCCTAGTGTGTCTGGACGCCACGCGCGCACGCCCATGATCGTCCGCACCATGCGCCTCGTCTGCTCCGGCTTCTGGGCGGACGTGCGGCTGACAGAGTTGCACGGGCGCTGGGTCGCATCTGCGGATAGGCCGGACAGCGCTGAGGAGTGGTGCGCCTGGGCCAGAGGCCCCGATCGAGTGAATCGCCCTGAGTTCGATGGAGACTCCCCACCTTGGAGGATGATGGAGTTATGCCAGACAACAAGGGTCCAAGTCCGTTCCAGCGCCGCTATCCGCCCGAGATGCGGGAGCGCGCCATCCGCCTGGTGGCCGAGACCATCGCCGAGGCCGGTGGCGAACGTCACGGCGCGATCACCAGGTCGCACGCCAACTGGGCATCGGCACCGAGTCGCTGCGCACCTGGCTGCGGCAGGCTGAGATCGATGCCGGCCAGCGTCCCGGGCTGAGCAGCGAGGAGCGCGAGCGGCTGAAGGCCCTCGAGCGCGAGAACCGCGAGCTGCGTCGCGCCAACGAGATCCTGCGCACGGCGTCGGCTTTCTTCGCGGCGGAGCTCGACCGCCCCTCGTCACGGTGATCAGGTACATCGACCAGTTCCGCCACCGCTTCGGGGTCGAGCCGATCTGCCGCAGCCTGGCGGTCGCCCCGTCGTCCTCCTACGCCGCACGCTGTCGACCACCCTCGGCGCGGGCGCTGGCCGACGCCGCGCTCAAGCTCGACATCGCGCGCGTGCACCGTGATCAGTTCGGGGTGTATGGCGCGCGCAAGCTGTGGCGCGCCCTGCGGCGCGAGGGGGTCGACGTCGGCCGCGACCGGGTGGCGCGCCTGATGGGTGCTCTCGGTCTGGTGGGCGCCTCGCGCACGAGACGGGTGCGCACCACCATCGCGGCGCCACTCGTGCAGCGTCCGGCGGATCTGGTCGAGCGCGTGTTCAGCGCGCCGGCGCCGAACCGGCTGTGGGTCGCCGACCTGACCTACGTGTGGACCAGGAGCGGCTTCGTCTATGCCGCCTTCATCGTCGATGCCTTCAGCCGCGCCATCGTCGGCTGGCGGGTGTCGGCCAGCCTGCGCGCCGACCTCGCCCTCGACGCGCTGGAGATGGCGCTGCATGCCCGCGGCGGCACGCTGACCGGTCTGGTGCATCACTCCGATCGCGGGGTGCAGTACCTGGCCATCCGCTACACCGAGCGCCTGGCCGAGGCTGGTGCCGCGACCAGCGTCGGCAGCCGCGGCGACAGCTACGACAACGCCCTGGCCGAGAGCGTGATCGGCCTGTTCAAGGCCGAGCTCATCGCGCGTCAGGGTCCGTGGCGCACCATCGAGCAGGTCGAGCTGGCCACCGCCCGCTGGGTGG
>JACCWY010000121.1 GCA_013697395.1 Chloroflexota bacterium
GTGATCGATGTGGCACGCTCCGGCGCCGTGCCGATCGTCCTCGGCGGCGACCACTCGATCACCTTCCCGTCGGCCTCGGCGGTCGCTCGCCACGTCGCCCCGCGCCGGCTGGGGATCGTGCACTTCGACGCCCACGCCGACGCGGCCAACTCCACCTGGGGGACGCTGCGCTCGCACGGTGCCCCCATGCGGCGACTGATCGAGTCGGGCGCGGTGGCGGGGCGCAACTTCGTCCAGGTTGGCCTGCGCGGCTACTGGCCAGGCAGCGAGACGCTCGAGTGGATGCGCGAGCAGGGCATGCGCTGGCACCTCATGACCGAGATCGAGGAGCGCGGCGCGGATGCCGTCGTCGCCGATGCGATCGCCCAGGCGCTCGACGGGCCGGAGGTGATCTACCTGTCCGTCGACATCGACGTGATCGATCCGGGGATGGCGCCGGGAACCGGCACGCCCGAGCCGGGCGGGATGCTGACCCGCGAGCTGCTGCGGGCGGTGCGCCAGGTCGTTCGCTCGGTCGAGCTGGCCGGCATGGACGTGGTCGAGGTGTCGCCGCCCTTCGACACGGCCGAGGTCACCGCCGCGGCGGCACACCGGTGCGTGCTGGAGGCGATCAGCGCGATGGCAGCGCGGCGGCGCGACTCCGGGGCCGCGCCGATCACGCGCCTCGGCTCGGGCACGGACTCATCGGGCGGCGGCTAGCGGTTCAGCGTCCGACCTTGCGGAATCCCGTCACCGCCACCTGCACGCCATTGCGGGTGGCGGTCACGACGTAGTCGCCGCTCGGCAGCCCGGCTGCCTGGAACTGCGACCAGAAGTAGCCGTCGCCGCTGCCCTGGAGCGCATACGGACTGCCAGCCTGCGGCCCGGCCGGTCCGGACAGGATCGTGTTGAGGGTGTCGCCGGCGATGGCGTCGGTGAACAGCACCAGGGTCGTGAGGGCGCCGGCGCTGGGCGGCAGCGTGGTGACCTGGTCGTTGCAGGTCGAGCCGCTGATGGAGCGGCAGACGAGCACCTGGGCGGTGAACCCGTCGGCCGGAGGGGTGGTCGGCGGCTCGGTTGGCGCAGCCGTTGGGGCAGGCGTGGCGGCCGGGGTGGCGGTGGGGATGGGCGTCGGTCGGGGGGTGGGGGTGGGCGAGGGGAACACCTCGCCACCCGGAATGCCGACGATCACGGTCGGGGTTGGCGTGGGGTTGGCGGAGGCTGACTCGGCGCCGCCGCGAGGCCAGAGGACGACGGCGGCGACCACGATGAGGATGAGCGCCGCCGGCCCGCGCAGCTGCTCGAAGGTTGCGCGCGACATGACGCCACGAGCCTGCATGTCCAGGGCCACCGTGTGCCGGAAGCTCAGGAGACCTCGAAGCCGGTCTCGCTGGCGAACTCACCGTTGCGGGTGATTCGCACCTCGTAGGTGCCCGGGCCCAGGTTCGCGAACGAGAAGAACGTCCAGCCGTTGCACGTCTGCCCGCAGTTGATGCGCGAGAGATCGATGGATCCATCGCCGACCACGGCGCCATCAGGACCGACGATCTCGGCACCGATCACGTCGTCCGACGTGCCGCTCCGGAACCCGACGTAGATCTCGACGGTGCCCGCATTCGTGGACCCGTTCGAGTCGCAGCCGCTGCCGTCGCGCCGCATGGTCCCTGGCAGGCACGGCTCGGCTTCGGCGGTGAACCCGTCGGGAAAGACGACCGGCTCGCCGCTGGCCGCGGCCGACGCGCTGGGATCGGTGCTGGTGGCGGCGCTCGGCGCCGCGCTCGCCGATCCGCTCGGCGCGATGCTCTCGCTGAGGACGGGGCTGGGCGACGGGGTCGGGTCCGTGGCGCCGGCGTTCGGATCATCGCCGAAGACCCCGGCCAGCACGGCCCCACCGAGCAGTGCGAGGACGCCCAGGGCGAGGAACCCCAGGATGGCGAATGCGCCCGCCCCGGACGATCCGCGCCGGCCGCCTTCGTCCCACTCGTCGTACGCGTACGGGTATGCGTCGTCGGCGTACGTCTCGTCGTCGAAGTTGTCGACGTAGGCGACCTCCTCGACCGGCACGTCCGAGGGCGGGGGTGCGAGGGGCGTGGGAGTCGGGTCGGTCGCGGGCCGCGCCGCCCAGTCGTCCACGTCCCTGGTGATGTCCGGGCGTGCCGCGATGGGCGGGACGAGGGACTGCGACGCGGCATCAGGCTCCGGCTCGGCGACCAGCACGGGCACAGGAGCCGCGTCACGCAACGAATCCTGCCTCCGCTCGGCCGGCCGTCGGGCGCGGCGTGCCTGCGAGTCCTCCGGCTCCGGCTCGAAGCGCTCGTACCCGGTCTCCGTGCCGTCGGCAACGCCGCCGCGACGGTAGGGATCACCGCCCGAGCGACGTGCGCGGATCCGATCCTGGAGCTCGTCGCGGTCCATGCCGCGGGGCCGGATTCGGGCATCCGACGGAATGGCCGCGCCACACTGGGTGCAGAAGGCGGCTGGCGGCGTCGATCGGTGGCACGTCGGGCATCGAATCTCGCCCGGCTTGGGGGTCGCCATATTTGCGGCATTGTGACGGCCCCGGCGTCCGATTGCACGCGTGGCCCGTCCGCTACCCTCTCCGGCGCCGATGGAACGGATCAACGTGGTCGGGACAAGCTGCTCGGGCAAGACGACGCTCGCGCGTGCGATCGCCCAACGGCTGGGCCTCGCCCACGTCGAGCTCGACGGGCTCTTCTGGGGCGTGGGCTGGGAGCCGGTTCCGCCCGAGCTCTTCCGGTCCCGTGTCGCGAACGCCGTCGCGGGTGATCGCTGGGTTCTCGACGGTGGCTACTCGACCGTCCGCCCGCTCATCTGGGATCGCGCGGACACGGTCGTGTGGCTCGACTACCCGATGCACGTCGTGCTCGGCCGATGGGCACGCCGTACGGTCTCCCGGGTCCGGAGTGGCGATGAGTTCTGGCCGGGAACCGGAAACCGTGAATCGTGGCGTCACGCCCTGCGCCGCGGCGGCCTCCTGTCCTGGATCGTCAGCACCCATCGGCGACGGCGCCGGACGATGCTGACCCAGCTCGACGCCCGTCCGGAGCTCCGGGTGATCCGCCTGCGCTTGCCTTCCGAGGCGGACCGCTGGCTCAGGGAGCTCGGGTGATCAGGCCCCCGGACGCTTCCATTCGCTGCCGTCGGCGAACCGCTCGCGCTTCCAGATGGGCAGCCGCTCCTTGATCGCCTCGATCACGAACCGGCTGGCCTCGTACGCCTCGGCGCGATGGGTGGATGCGGACACGATGGCGACTGCCGCCTCACCGATGGGCACGACTCCGTGGCGATGGACGACCGCGACGGCCGCGCCCCAGCGCTCCTCGGCCTCGGCCGCGATCTCCTCGAGAACGGTCGCCGCCAACTCGGGATAGATCTCGTACTCGAGCTCGGACACCGCCCGACCGTCGTCCGCGCGATCACGGGCACGGCCGACGAAGGTGACCAGTGCGCCGCGGCTCGGATCGGCAACCGCCCGCTCGAGCGCGTCCACGTCGATCGGGCCCTCCACCAGCGCCGTCGTGGCGCCGCCGCTCACCGGTGGCAGGAAGGCGACCGCATCGCCATCCTCCAGCGGCTCGTCCCAGCCGGCGTAGCGGCCGTTGCGCGCCGCGCGCACGTACGGCTTGTGCGGTGCCAGCCCCGGATAGCGATCCGCCATCAGCGTCCATGCATCGCCGACGGTTCCCCCCGCGGCGACTGCCAGCCCACGGCGATCAACCGCGACCTCCCGCAGGGAGGCGAAGCAGCGGACGTCGATGCGCATGTCCGATTCAGACCGGGACGCCGGTCAGGTAGGTGATGCTGGCACCCGCGATCGACCCGGCCATGATTAAGGCGAGGCCGATGTAGAGGAGCCCGGTCGACGCCTGGAGCGAGGCCGCCCGCGATGCGAGCAGCGCGAGGACGGTGATCCCGATCGGTAGCAGGATGCCGGCGCCGAGGCGCAGCCAGGTGAGCCAGCCCATGCCGCCCTCGAGCGGATCGGTGCCCACCGTGATCAGTGCTGCGGCGAACAGGGCACCCTGCAGGACGAGACTGCCGACGAGCGCCCACATGATCCGTCGCAGGGGGTCCGGCGAGAGCCGGGGCGTGACGAGGTACCAGTGCCCCAGCAGCATCGCGGCGTTCACGGCGCCGAGCGCGAGTGCAGCGGTCACGAGCTGGGTCGCGAACAGCGGGACGCTGCGGCTGCCGCCGGCGGCCGCGAGGACGACGAGCGCGCTCAATCCGACGACGCCCGTTGTCACCGCCAGTGCCGCGCGCGGCCAGCCGGCGACCGACGCCACAAGGTAGGCGAGGCAGCCCGAGGCAAATGCGATCGTCAACGGGCGGCGCACGTCCGCGGTCCCGGAGGCGGCGGCTCCGAGCGGCAGAGCCAGGTCGCTCGCCACGAGGACGGCTGCGAAGACGACGAGCAGCCAGGCCATGAACAGCCGGTAGCCGCGTGTCGTGCCGCCGACGGCCTCGGTCAGGCCGACCACCAGCAGCGTACCCGACGACAGGGCTGCCCAGAAGATCCAGTTGACGAAGGGAAGCGCCTCGATCGACATCGGTGCGCTACGCGGCGCCTTTTTGACGGCCGAGGCTCCCGGTCAGGCCGATCTCCACCCAGCCGTCGTTGACGCGAACCGGGAAGGTCTCGACCGGTTCAGTGGCCGGTGGCAGCACCGGCGCGCCGCTGCGAACGTCGAAACAGCCACCGTGCCATGCGCAGACGAGCACGCCGTCGCGCGGGTCGAACCCTGCCTCAGAGAGCGGGAAGTCGCGGTGGCTGCAGTTGTTCTGGACGGCGAAGAACTCGCCGGCGTGGCGCACCAGCACCACCGGGGTCCCGTCGATCTCGACCGGCAGGAGCTCGCCGTCGCGCAGCTCGTCGCCGCGCAGGATGCGCGCGTAGCGAAGGGAGGTGGTCAGCTGCGACATCGCCGAGATTCTACGCGCGACGCCGGAGCCCTTCTGCGCCCGGCACGGCTCGTCCGTATGATCGGCCGATGAATCCCGTCTACCTGCTGCTCGAGGCCGGGGCCGCCGCCTTCTTCGTGTTGGCCGCATGGCTCGCGCTCCGGCGCGGGCGCCTCCCGTTCCTGGAGCTGGTCAGCGCGGCCATGTTCGGCCTCCTGCTCGAGGAGGGCGATCAGCTCATCTTCGAGACGTACCACTACGCCGATGCCTGGATCCTGCAGCTCGATCGCGCACCGCTCGTCATCGGGCTGACCTGGGCGCTCATCATCGCCGGCGCCATGCGCATCACCGACGCGCTCGGCGTGCGCCGCCGATGGGCCCCGTTCGTCGACAGCGTGCTCGCCATCAGCCTGGATCTCGCATTCGACGCGATCGCGATCCGGATGGGCCTGTGGACGTGGCGCGGGGTCGGCGCAACCGATGGCTGGTTCGGCGTCCCGGCGGGCAACTTCTACGCCTGGCTGTTCGTGACCTGGGCCTTCAGCTTCGTGAGCCGATGGCTCCGCGAGGCTACCGACCGCCGGCCGGCGCTGGAATGGCTCCAGCTCCTCGTGCCGATCCCGGCCTTCGCCATCTTCCTCGTCACGCTCGCACCGTTCTCGCTCGTCAAGCCGCTCGTCGACTCGACGACCGGAGGCGGGTTGATCCTGTTCCTCATCGCCCTCGTCGGGTTCACGGCCGCCGCGGCGCGGGGCGTCTTCGGCCCGGATCGCGGAGAGCCGAACGGGTCGTCGACCGCAATCCTGGATCTCCGGCTCGCCTTCGCAACGCGCATCGCGGTGCACGGCTTCTTCGTCGTCGCGCTGTTCGTCATGGGCCTGGCCGTCCGCGAGCCGGTCCTCCTGTTGACAGCGCTCGTGCTGCTTGCCGCCGAGATCCCGCTCGCGGTGCTGACCCACGGAAGGCGCTCGGCCGGGGATGGCTCCGGCATCGTCGAGCTCGAGGCCGCGGCGTGAATGACGGGGCCGGGCTCCCGCGTCCGGCGCGTGGTGGGAGCGATCGACCCTGCCCTGGGGGTCCTCGCCTTCATCGGCTTCATCAGCCAGGTCGGCATCTCCGTGATGTTGCCGCTCCTTCCGCTGTACGCGACGGAGCTCGGCGCGCCGCCATTCGTGCTCGGCCTGCTGACGAGCTCGTTCGCCGTGACGAACGCAGTCGGCCAACTCGGCTCGGGGTTCCTGGCCGAGCGATGGGGCCCGCGCCGCACGATGTCGGGCGGGGTCGGGCTGTACGCGGCGATGAACGCCCTCATCGCCACGGCCGCCAGCGCGCCGTGGCTGCTCGCCTGGCGCTCGCTGGCCGGGTTCGGCGGCGGGGCGATGATCATCTCCGAGCGGATCTACATCGCCCAGGCCGTCCAGCCCGCGCGCCGCGCGTTCTCGAACGGCATCATCTCGGCGGCCCAGTCCGCGGGATCGGTCGCGGGGCCGGCGGTCGGCAGCGTCGCGGCGGCCATCGGCGGCCTGCGCGCACCGTTCGTGCTCGTTGCACTGACGAGCGGGATCGCATTCGTGGGCACGCTCTTCCTGCGTGCGCCGGCCACGGACGCGCGGCGGGCCGATGCGGCCGATGCCGCGCCCGAGGATCCGGTACCCGTTCGGGCGCTCGGCACGCTGCTGGTTGCCAACATCGCGTTGCTGGCCAGCTTCGGCGCGTTCATCACGACGTACGCGCCGATGGCCACCACCCGGCTCGGCTGGTCCATCGTGGACGTCGGCATCACGTTCTCGTTCTTCGGCGGCGGCAGCATCCTGCTCGGTCCCTGGCTGGCGCACATGGCCGATCGCGTGGGGCGCCGCCCGATCGCAGCTCTGGCGCCGATCCCGCTCGCCGCGTTCACGATCGGCCTGGTCGCGTCCCTTCCGCAGCCCGCCGTCTTCGCGCTGGCCTTCGTCGCGGGCGGTGGGCTCACGGCGTTCTCGGCCGCGTGGTACGCGCTTCTCGCCGACACCGCCGGCGAGCGTCGGCTGAGCCGCACGTTCGGGATGATCAGCGCCGCCTCGACCATCGGCATCGTCATCGGCGCGTTGGGGGCAGCCGAGCTGTGGACCCGGGTCGACATCGCCGCCGGCATGCTGCTGGCGGCGCTCATGCCGCTCGTCGCATGCCTGGCCATGCTCGTCTTCACGCCTCCCGCGCTACCCTCCGCCACATGAGCCACGACCTGGGGGCAATCCTCGACCTCGATGCGTGCGTGGAGCACCTGCGCGGGCTGATCCGCATCCCATCAGTGAATCCACCCGACGGGGGTCCCGACGTGGCAGCGGGGCGCGACCCGACGGGCGGTGAAACGGCGGCTGCACGTTACTGCGCCGACGAGCTCGGCGACGCCGGCATCGCGGCCGAGGTGATCGAGCTCACACCCGGCCGGGGGTCATGCGTGGCCCGCCTGCGCGCGACGGGTCCCGACACCCAGCCGCCGCTCATCCTGCTCAGCCACCTGGACGTCGTCCCCGTGGACGCCGAGGCCTGGTCGCGCGACCCCTTCGGCGGCGACCTCGTGGACGGCGTCGTGTGGGGTCGCGGCGCGGTCGACATGAAGGACATGGTGGCCATGGAGCTCGGCGTGATGCTGGCGCTGCAGCGATCCGGCGCAGAGCTGCGGCGGGACGTCATCTTCGCGGCGGTGGCCGACGAGGAGGCGGGCGGCGAGCACGGCGCCCGCGGGCTCGTCGAGCAGAGACCCGAGCTGTTCGGCGACGACTCCGGGCGCACCGCCGCGGCGGCGATCAACGAGGTCGGCGGGTACTCGATGACACTTGGCGACAGGCGCTTCTACACCATCCAGGTCGCCGAGAAGGGGATCGCGTGGACGCGCCTGCGAACGACCGGGACGCCAGGGCACGGCTCGATGCCGCACGCCGACAACGCGGCTGTGAAGCTGGCGGCTGCGGTGACCGCCCTGGCGGCCGACCAGGCGCGGCGGCCCGCGCGGGTCATCCCGGTGGTGGCAGGCTTCCTCGAGGCAATCGGCCTCGGCGAGGTTGCACCGCTGGCGGAGAGCGACCCGGCTCGTGCCGCGGACCTGCTGACGTCCGTGGTCACCGATCCGGTCACGCGACGCTCGATCGACGCGATGCTGCGCGACACGGCCACGCCAACCGTCCTGCGAGCCGGCAAGAAGGTAAACGTCCTGCCCGGTACGGGCGAGGCGGAGGTCGACGTCCGCACGCTGCCCGGCACTGACCAGGCCGCGTTTCTTGGCCACCTCCGGGCCGTCGTCGGGGGCGGCGTCACCGTCGAGTCGGTCGTCAGCCTGCCGCCTGTCGAGTGGCCGGCCGACGCGGAGATCGTCGGCCTCATGCACGACGCGCTCCGGGCGGCCGACCCGGAGGCGACTGCCGTCCCGATGATGATCACGCCGGGGACCGATGCGAAGGCGCTTGCCCAGCTCGGCATCCCCTGTTACGGCTTCGCGCCACTGCGCCTCGAGCCGGACGTGCCGTTCCTGTCCCTCTTCCACGGGCACGACGAGCGGGTACCGGTGAGCGCCCTCGCATTCGGCCTGCCGGTCCTTGCGCAGGTGGTGGCGCGCTATGCCATCCGGGCCTGAGCACGACGCGCGATTCGAGGATCGGGCGTCGTCGGGCTATACTCCGGCCGATAATTCCCGTGCACGTTGAACGATGACTGACTCCCCCGATGCGAGCGAACAGCGCTCGCGATCCATCGCGTTCGTCTTTCCCGGCCAGGGATCCCAGTACGTCGGCATGGGGGCCGCCCTGATCGAGCGCTCGCCGGCGGCCGCCAGCGCCTTCGAGCGCGCCGACGCGGCGCTCGGGATCCCGCTGTCGCGCATGATCCTGGAGGGACCGGCCGAGGAGCTGGACCGCACGGTCAATGCGCAGCCGGCCATCCTGGCGACCAGCGTCGCGTTCCTCGAGGCCATGCGTGCCGAGGCCCGAGACGAGGGCATCACGCTCAGCCCGGCGGCCATGGCCGGCCACTCTGCCGGCCAGTACGCCGCCGCGGTCGCCGCCGACGCCATCGATTACGCGGATGCCGTGCGGCTCGTCCGTGAGCGTGGTCGGATCATGCAGGAGCGTGGCATCGCCGGCGGGATGGGGGCGGTCATCGGCCTGTCCGATGAGCAGGTCCACGACATCGTGGCGGAAGCCCGCCAGCACGGCGAGATCAGTGTCGCGAACGCCAACGCTCCCGGCCAGATCGTCCTGTCCGGGGTCATCCCGGCGCTCATCTTCGCGCTCGAGATGAGCAAGACGGTCGGCGCCCGCAAGGCGGCGCGCCTCACGGTCAGCGTCGCCAGCCACTCGCCGCTCATGCGGCGGGCGCGCGACGAGTTCGGCCGCATCCTGGCCAGGGTCCCCTTTCGCGACCCGCAGGTGCCGATGCTCGGAAACGTCCACGCCAGCGTCATCAACACCGCCGACGGCCTCCGCACGGAGCTGACGGAGCACCTCGTTCACGGCGTGCAGTGGACCGCCACGGTGCGGCGCATGGTGTCGGGCGGCGTGACCGACTTCGTCGAGGTCGGACCGGGCCGCATCCTCTCGGGCCTCATCCGGCGCATCAGCCCGGACGCGGATACGCACACGCTCGATGGCTCGGGTGGAGGCTCGTTCCTGGCGACGCTGCGCGAGATGCCGGCGTGAAGCAGCGCCGAGCGGTCGTCACCGGGCTGGGCATCGTCTCCCCGGTCGGCATCGGCTCCGAGGCGACCTGGGATGCGCTCGTCTCGGGGCGCTCAGGCATCGCGGACATCACCCTGTTCGACGCGACGCAATTCGACCCGCACGTGGCCGGCGAGGTCAAGGGGTTCGACGCCACCGCCTTCATGGACCCGAAAGACGCGCGCCGGCACGACCGAAACACGCACTTCGCCGTCGCCGCGACCGGGGAGGCCCTGCGTGACGCCGGGCTGCTCGGGGAGAACGGGCTCGTCGGCGCTGACGTCGACGCCGACCGCTTCGGGATGGTCTTCGGCACCGGCATCGGCGGGATCGGCATCATGCTCGAAGGCCACCGGACGTTGCTCGAGCGCGGGCCGCGACGCGTCTCGCCCTTCATGCTGCCGCACATGCTCCCCGACTCGGCGTCCGGCCAGGTCGCGATCCAGTACGGCATCCGCGGCCCGAACATGGCCATCGTCAGTGCCTGCGCCACCGGTGGCCACGCCGTCGGCGAGGCGATGGAGACCATCGTGCGCGGCCAGGCGGACATCATGCTCGGCGCCGGGACCGAGGCGCCCCTGGTGCCGCTCGCCTTCGCGGGCTTCGGCCAGATGCGGGCCCTCGGCACGCCCAGGGACCCCGACACCGGCGAGTACGACGCGGCCATGGCCTCGCGGCCGTTCGACGCGACGCGCGACGGGTTCGTGCTCGGTGAGGGCGCAGGGGCACTGATGGTGGAGGACATGGAGCTCGCCAAAACACGCGGCGCGAAGATCTACGCCGAGGTCGCCTCGTATGGCTCGGCGGCCGACGCATGGGACCTGATCCAGCCCATCGAGAAGGGCGACGGCGTGCGCCGGGCCATGCTTGCCGCACTCGAACGCCGAAACATCCGCCCCGACGAGATCGACCTCATCAACCC
>JACCWY010000035.1 GCA_013697395.1 Chloroflexota bacterium
AACGAGCGGCGGCGACCGTCTTCACCTCGGGTGAGCACTGCCCGATGTGCGCTGCCGCGCATGGTTGGGTCGGACTGGGCCGCATCTATTACGTAAGCTCGTCGGAGCAGCTGTCATCATGGCTCGGCGATCTGAGCATTCCACCGCCGCCCGTCCGGACCCTGCCGATCCAGGAGGTCGCCCCCGGCGTCGTGGTGGAGGGGCCGGTTCCCGGTCTCTCGGATCAGGTGCGCGACCTGCATCGTCGCTTCCATCGCTCGCCTTGAGGTTTCACCATTTCAGTCATCTCCGTGAGCACGTGCGCCGGGGAATCATGCCCCGGCGAGCGCGTTCGCGGGCGGCGCCTTCATCGGAAGGAGTTGCCCCCACCACGTCTCCAACGCGCCCGCCCAAGAGCAAGAATCCACCGAACAGCAGGGTGTAGGCATTCGCCACCCACGACAGGTCCGCGGGCGCGAAGCCAAGGTCCGCGGCCATCGAAGGCATGGCCACGCCGACGATGGCTGCATCGAGGATCAGCACGAACTGGGTCGAAGCCAGCAGTGGCAGAGTGAGCGCCGACTGACGTGCGCCGTCCATCGTCATCTGGCAGCCGTCCTGCTCGAGGGGCGCTTCGGATCGTTACGCGCTCGGACCGACGTCGCGGGCGTTACGCATTGATTCGCTCTCGTCCAAGCCCCAGGCCACGATCCGTTCCGGATGGATGCGAATCGCCGGCTCCGGCCCATCGACAACCTCGGCGCGGCCGCGCACCTCGATCCCGCGCGGGCTGAACGGAGGCAGCACGTCGTCGATGACTAGGGCGGCACGCCCGCTGCGCTGTACGTCGCGCCACTTCTTGGTGGTGCTCAGCTCGCGCCCGAGGGTGTCGATCGCATCGGTCTCCTCATCGAGCCGGTACATGCCGATGGGCATGACATGCGGTGTGCCGTCGGGTCCGACGGTTGCCAGCCGTGCCATCGGGTGGATATCGCGGAGATAGGAAAGCTCTGCCTCGGTGAAGGCGCTCATCGGTGACCGTGCTCCTTGTGTGCTATCGGTACAGTTGCACTTGCAACAGTATGTGCGGCATGATGCGCCTGTCAACTCTGCTAGGATGCCGTCCCCAATGAGCAACGATTCGCGAACCATGGAGACCTGGGCAACGCTCCATCGTGCTCACGTGCGGGTGCTGAGCGAGCTCAGCCACCGCATGGAGGCCGAGCGCGACGTCTCCGTCCTGGAGCACGGCAGCCTCTACGAGCTCAACAGCGCGCAAGGGCGTCATTTGCGGATGGCCGCCCTGGCCGAGCGGTTGGGCCTGAGTCCCAGCGCCACCACCCGCCTGGTCGATCGGCTCGAGAAACGCGGCTGGGTACGGCGTGACTTGCCTCGCGAGAACCGGCGCATTACCAACGTGCTCATCACGATTGACGGAACGCGGGCCTACGTGCGCAATAACCGACCTTTCACGGCGGCGGTCGAGCAGACCGTCAGCACCCGTTTGTCGAACGACGAGCAGGCCACCCTCATTTCGCTGCTTGGCCGATTGGGCACGGGCAACCCCGCGCGCCAGGCGTCAGGCCGCTCGCTAATGAACGAGGAGGGGCGGTGAGCATCGAGTTCCTCGCCACGACGCTCATCATCGTCGCCACGCCTGGCACCGGCGTGATCTACACCCTTGCGGCCGGCCTCTCGCGCGGAGCCCGCGCCAGCGTCATTGCCGCGGTCGGCTGCACGCTCGGGATCATTCCGCACATGGTGGCGGCCCTGACGGGGCTCGCGGCCGTTCTCTACGCGAGTGCCCTCGCCTTCGAGACCCTCAAGTTCCTGGGTGTGGCCTATCTGCTCTACATGGCGTGGGCAACGCTCCGGGAGAAAGGTGCGCTGGGGGTTGAGGAAGATCGTGCGCCCCGCTCTGCGCTGAAGGTCATCGTTTCCGGCATCCTCATCAACATCCTCAATCCCAAGCTCACCATCTTCTTCTTCGCATTCCTGCCGCAGTTCGTGAGCGCCGATGACGCGAGCGCGTTGCCGCGCATGCTGGAGCTGAGCGGCGTGTTCATGGCGGTCACGTTCATCGTGTTCGCTGCCTACGGCGTCTTCGCCGCCGCGGTCCGGAACCACGTCATCAGTCGTCCGCGGGTCATGACATGGATGCGCCGGGCGTTCGCCGGTTCGTTCGTGGCCCTCAGTGCCAGGCTCGCGCTGACTGATCGATAGCAACGGTGTCCGTCGCACGGCGGCCTCACCAGGCGACCCCGCGAGTGGCTTCGCCGCGGGATTCAACCGATATTTCAATGCGCCAGTGGCCTGGGAGGCGTCTCCGTGCACCCTGCGAGCCTGACGGCGTTCGATTTATCGGTCGAAGCCGGCCCGAACATGGCTCGCTGGCCGTGGCGCTCAATCCCGGGGCCTAACTCTTCACGGCGGCCGTGGCCGCCCCGGTGATCGCGGCCTCGGCCGGCGAGGGCGGGACGGCGTCGGCCCTGCTGTCGGCCGCCGCACTCTTGGGGGCGCCGCAGCGGGCGACGCCGCGATCGTCCTGCTCGGCGGGCTCGGCGTTCGTCGCGCCGGTGCGCGGGCCGGGCAGTGGATCCGTCATGCCCTCGCCGCGGTCCTCGGCTTGTTGGGCATCGGCCTCTTGGCGGGAGGTCTGGTTGGCGGTGGTCCCCTCGCCTGACGTCGCCCTACGCCACCGCGGCCAATGCCTCGCGGCCACGGCTGAACACGACGGCCATTTCGGCAACGCGCCGACCGAGATGCTCACCGGTTGCAAGATCGCTCGACGGCGGCGTCGCATCTGCTGACTCGTCGGAGTTGGCCTGCGACATCGCACCGAACCAACTGCCCAGGCGGTTGAGATCGGTGGATCCATCGCTGTCGCCATCGGTCATCATCGGCGCGCCGGCAGGGAGGGTGCGCACGTTGGACTGCGTCGGGTCAGCGGTATGCCACCCGGGATAGAGATCAAGTCCGACCCAGATCATCGCGTGTTGGGCCGCAAACGCTGCCAGGTCGAACAGGGTATTGAGCTTGTCGCCCGACATCGTCTTCGAGTTCGTGAATCCGGCTGCAAGCTTGTCCTTCCAGCGCGGGCCATCGACCCATCGGTCGACCGTGCTCTCGAGGAAGCGCTTCATGTCCGCCGACAGCGAGCCGAAATACGTCGGCGAGCCGAAAATGATCGCGTCGGCGGCGTCGAGCGCCGCCCAACCGTCAGCGTCCAACTGCGTCACGTCGAGCAGCTCGACCGCCGCGCCATCGACCGATGCTGCGCCACGAGCAACCGCCCTCGCCAGGCTCTCCGTCTTGCCATACCCACTGTGATACGCCACAGCCACCCGAACATCCACCGTCGGTTCCTCCAGTTTTCTCGATTCGGACTCCAGTCCGATTGACGAATCAAACGTTATCGGACTAGAGTCCGGATGTCAATGTCCAAGTTACACATGTTCGGCGCTCCACCCCCCGAACGAGCCGATGCAGCCCGCAACCGCGCCCGCATCCTGGCCGCGGCCGAGGTTCTGTTCGCCGCACGCGGAGTGTCCGGCGTCTCGATGGATGAGCTTGCAGCGGCGGCCGGTGTCGGCAAGGGGACGCTCTACCGCCGCTTTGGCGACAAGGCTGGGTTGGGCATCGCCGTCCTCGACGCGCGCGAGCGTGACCTCCAGGACGACATCCTGCGCGGTCCCCCACCCCTCGGCCCGGGGGCCGAGCCGGTCAAGCGTCTGCACGCCTTCGTCGACGCGTACCTCGATTACCTGTTCCGCAACCTGGACCTGGTGCTCATGAGCGAGACAGCAGCCGTCGGCGCCCGGTATCGCAGCGGCGTCTACGCCGGCTGGCATTGGCACCTCGAGCAACTGCTGACTGCAGCGGAGAGACCGCATCCCAACGTGCTGGCCGACTATCTCCTTGCCAGCCTGAGTGGCGACCTGCAACGGTACCTGAGGGAACGAGACACGCCGCCCGCTGCGGTACGCGCTGCCCTGCACGAGCTCATCGGTGCCGTACTCGGGTCACGCCGCCGATGATGCAGATCAGGCCATGCGGGCATCGACCAGCCAGGCGCGATCCAGCTTCCATCCGATCGTAGCTCCGACGGCAACCCGTGGCGGTCCGGGCTCGCGAATCTCCACATCACCGCT
>JACCWY010000050.1 GCA_013697395.1 Chloroflexota bacterium
CCCGATGGCCCCGCCCCGCCCGGCGACGTCGAGCCCTCGGCCACCGGTGCCGACCCGCAGTCGGAATCCAAGCCGCAGCTCGACGCCCAGAAGGCGGAGGCGGCCGCCGAAGGCCGCGAGCTGGTCGGCGGCGCGCCAGGCCCGGACACCCAGCCGGTCGCGCCACGGACGGCCGCCGATGCACGACCGGCATCGGTCAGCCCTCCGGCGGATCCGAAGGAGGCGAAGCGGGCGGAGGCGCAGCGCAAGCTGGCGGTCATGCAGCGGCTTCCATCCGAGCTCAAGCTGCGGGTGGCACAGCGCGAGATCACCCTCGAGGACGCGATGCGCGAGGCGGGGATCGAGCCGGAGTGAGCACGAAGATCGCGCTTGACGGGGTCGGAGGGCAGGGCGTCCGGCTCATCGCCGGCATCATGGGAGCGCTCCTGGCCAGGATGGGCAAGGAGGTCACCGTCCTGTTCGACTACGACTCGAGCGTCCGCGGCAGCATGAGCGACGCCTTCCTCATCTTCGACGACGAGCCGATCGCCAACCCGGTCGTCGAGGAGGCGGACATCATGCTCAAGCTGGCCGACAAGGGACACCTGCGCATCAGCGGCCGAAAGGTCGTGGCGGACCTGGGGCTCGACGTGCCGGGCGCCGAGCAGATCCCCTTCGCCTCGCTCGGCAGCCAGCTGTTTGGCAAGGAGCTGTTCGGCAACATGATCGCGCTCGGCCGCCTGCTGCGCCTGGCCGAGATCGAGTTCAACGAGGCCGCCATCCGCGAGTCGCTGCCGCGCCGCTACGAGGATGATAACGTGAAGGCCATTCGCTTCGGCTACGACCTGAGCGATGAGGAGATCGTCCGCCTCGCCTCCGCCGCGCCGCCGAGCCGGTTTCAGATGAACACCGCGGCGACGTCGGAGACCCACGAGCGCACGATCAGCGCGGGCCACGGTGTCGCCGCCGGCGAGCCGCGGAGCTAGCCGTGGGCGATCGCAATCCCGAGGTCGACTCCTGGCTCGACCGGTATGAGAACCCCATGAAGCCAGCCGTGAAGCGAACGCGCGACATCCTCGTTGGCGCCGATCCGCGCATCACCGAGACGATCAAGTGGAGCACCCCGACCTTTGTGTACCGCGGAAACCTTGCGAGCTTCCAGCCGCGCGCACGACAGTTCGTCAGCATCTTGTTCCACCTGGGCGCGTCGATCCCCGGCGAGCATCCGATCCTCCAGGGCGGTGGCGACACCGCCCGATACGCCCGCCTGGCGGACCTCGAGGAGGTCGAACGTGAGCGCCCCGCGCTCGAGGCGGTGGTCCGCGCCTGGTGCGACTCGCGCGACGCATCGGGCGGCTGAGCCGAGTGGCAGGCGACCTGAGCCTGGAGGTCGCGCGAAGCGCACCGAAGGTGCTCCTGCACGACCACCTCGACGGAGGGCTGCGTCCCGGGACGGTGATCGAGCTCGCTTCAGAGATCGGCTACCGAGACCTCCCGACGACCGACCCCGACGAGCTGGCGACGTGGTTCACATCCGGCGCGGATCGCGGCTCGCTCGAGCTCTACCTCGAGGGCTTCAGCCATACGGTGGCGGTGATGCAGTCGCGGGACGCGGTCGAGCGCGTGGCGGCCGAGTGCGCCGAGGACCTGGCGGCCGATGGCGTGGTCTATGCCGAGGTGCGCATGGCGCCCGAGCTCCTGACCGATGGCGGGCTGCAGCTCGACGAGGCAGTGGTCGCGATGCTCGACGGGTTCCGTCGCGGGTCGGAGGGCCGACCCATCACGATCGGGTTGATCGTGACGGCGATGCGCCAGGCCGCGAGGTCGGTCGAGATCGCGGAGCTGGCAATCCGGCACCGCGACGAGGGCGTGGTGGGCTTCGACATCGCCGGGCCGGAGGCGGGCTACCCGCCCACGCCGCATCTCGACGCGTTCAACCTGATTGCGCACGAGAACTTCCACTTCACGATCCACGCCGGCGAGGGTTTCGGCCTGCCGAGCATCTGGGAGGCGCTCCAGTGGTGTGGCGCGGAGCGGCTGGGGCACGGTGTGCGAATCGTTGACGACATCACCGTCCGGCCCGACGGGCGCGTGGCGCTCGGTCGCCTCGCCTCGTATGTCCGCGACCGGCGGGTGCCGCTCGAGATGTGCCCTACCTCGAACGTCCACACCGGCGCCGCGCCCTCCATCGAGGAGCATCCGATCGACCTGCTGCGGCGGCTGCGATTCCGGGTCACCGTCAACACCGACAACCGCCTCATGAGCGGCATCTCCATGTCCAGCGAGTTCGCGACGCTGGCGCGGACGTTTGGCATCGGCCTGGACGACATGGAGTGGCTGACGCTCAACGCCATGAAGTCGGCCTTCTGGCCGTTCGACGGCAGGCTCCGGATCATCAACGAGCAGATCAAGCCCGCCTACGCTTCGCTCCGAGCGTCCCGGGCCGCCGCCGACCTGACGACCGTTTGAGCCCGACCGGCGCGGACCGAGGCGAACCCGGCCGGCTGCCGCGGGAACCTATGCGACAGGCGTGGGGGCCAGGACTCTCATCTCGCCGACCGCCCGAACCAGCTTGGCTCGTTCGGCACCGGTCAGCGCGCGCAGGGGGGCGCGCATGCCGGGGCCAACCGGCACCCCACGCTCGGCGAGCATGTGCTTGGCCGCTGCGATGAACTGGCCGCTGGCATCCATCGCCGAGCGCAGCGTCGCCAGGCGCTCCGCGGCGATCCCGGCCGGCTGGTCGAGGGCCTCGCGCACGACATCCGGGAAGGCCGCCGCCATGCCCGACACGGCGCCGATCGCCCCCCGGCCCAGCCCGGCCGGGATGAGCGGCTCGTTGCCGATGAGGACCGGCAGCCCCAGGTCGAGGTACGGCTCGACGCGCTCGAATGGTGATTCGCTGACCTTGAGGCCGGCCAGGTTGTCGACCTCAGCGCCGATGCGTCGGATGACCTCGACCGGCAGCGGATAGCCCGACCGCGCCGTGAAGGCGTAGCAGTAGAACGGGAGGGGCGCGCACGCGCGAGCGGCGGCGACGAAGTGCGCCGTCAGGGCTTCCGCGTCGAGGGCGTAGTAGGGAGGCGCGATGACGGCGACGGCATCCGCGCCGATCTCCGACGCATGCTCGGCGAGCGCGCACGTGTCGGCGGTGGCCTGTGCGCCTGCGTGGACGATCAGCATGCCCGACACGGCCGTGCGAAAGGCCTCGGCGACCGCATGTCGCTCGTTGAGGGAGAGGAGGACCCCCTCGCCGGTCGTGCCGCAGGCGAAGACCCCATCGGCGCCATGCTCCTCGAGAAACGCCGTGTACGGGGCGATCGCGGAGACGTCGAGCCTCGTCCCGTCGTCGGTCAGGGGCGTGACCGCGGCGACGATGAGCGGGTGATGGTCGAGATCAGTGAGGTGATTCATCCGACCATGCTACCCGCCCGGTGCCGACGGCACGTGCGCTGCGTTGGCCGTCCGCACGAGCGGTGTAGACTCCGATCCGGACCGTTTACATGGGGCCCCGCTTGAAGAGCGCTGTGATCGAGAGAGGCCAATGACCTACGTCATCACCGAGCCGTGCATCGGCGTCAAGGACGCGAGCTGCGTCGACGTGTGCCCGGTCGACTGCATTCACGCCACCGACGACGACGCGATGTTCTTCATCGACCCCGACGAGTGCATCGACTGCGGCGCCTGCGAACCGGAGTGCCCGGTCACGGCGATCTTCGCCGAGGATGCCGTGCCGGACGACCAGACGAAGTACATCCAGATCAACGCCGACTACTTCAAGCAGTAGCCGATGCCTCGCCTGGTCGTGCTGTACAAGCCACCCGAGGACACCGACGCGTTCGACGCGCATTACCGAGACGTCCACACGCCGATCGTGTCGCGCTACCCACGGCTCCGCGACACGCGTATCTCGAAGCTCGCCGGGGTCGGCGGCCGTCCATCCCCCTACTACCTGATGGCGGAGATGGCCTTCGACTCGTTCGGCGACCTCGACGAGGCGCTGGGTTCCGAGGCGGGTGCCGAGAGCGCGCGCGACCTGCGCACGTTTGCCGGCGCCGGAGTCAGCATGTTCATCGTGCCCGACGAGGCCGATGCCTGAGCCCGGCTCGCCCGCCGCGGCCGACCCGACCGCCCTCGGCTTCGAGCGCATCCGCTACGAGCGCGACGCCGATGCGGGCGTGGCGACGGTCACGATCGACCGGCCCGCGGTCCTCAACGCGCTCGACTTTCCGACGCTGAAGGAGCTGTCGTCCGCCTTCGAGCAGGCCGCGTGGGACGAATCCGTCGCGGTCGTCGTGGTCACCGGCGCGGGGGATCGCGCGTTCTGCACCGGCGCAGACCTCGACGAGCAGTCGCTGATGGGTGCCACGAGCGGCCAGTACTGGCGTTGGATGGGGGCCTTCATCGAGATGCACGACCGGCTGCGCCACATCGGCAAGCCGACGATTGCGCGCATCAACGGCATCTGCGTCGGCGGCGGCAACGAGCTCCAGATGGCCTGCGACCTGTCGGTCATCGTCGACGACGCGTACATCCGGCACGTTGGACCGGAGCACGGGTCGGTGCCGGCCGGCGGCGCGACCCAATGGCTGCCGCTGATCGTCGGCGACCGCCGCGCGCGCGAGATCATCATGCTGTGCGAGCCCGTCGCCCCCGCCCAGGCGCTCGAATGGGGGCTCGTCTCGCGGGTCGCCTCGCGCGACGAGCTGGACGATGTCGTCGCCGGGCTGGCGGCGAACCTCGCCCGCAAGCTGCCCGAGGCGATGCGATACACGAAGACCCAGCTCAACTGGTGGCGCGACCTCGTCTGGTCGCAGACCGTGGAGCACGCGCGCGACTGGCTGGCCATCCACTCCACCGCCGACGAGACCCGCGAGGCCGTGGCGGCCTTCCATGACAAGCGCCGCCCTCGTTTCGCCGAGCTGCGGCGCCTGGAGGCGGGGGAGGGACGCGTGTGTCCGTCGTGCGGCGCGGTCGGGCTGCCCGCGTCGCATCGGTTCTGCGGCGCATGCGGGGTGGAGCTCCCCGACCCGTGGAGGGGCGGGTGATGCGCCGTTTCCTCTCAGATATTCATCCCCGGACTGCTTTGTCTGGATCCTTCGCGCCGAGAGCCCCAAGAACTGCGCAAACCTTCGTCTTGGCGCCCGATCTCGGGCCGGATCGCCCAGTCGACGGGGTTGAACCGTCGCTACGAGTCCCCCGGTGCATGGCTGAGAGGATGCCCCGGTGAGTGACGACGAGCAGGTCGTCCTGGTCGAGCGCCAGCCGGAGCGACGGACCGCGCTCGTGCGCCTCAACCGCCCGAAGCAGCTCAATGCGCTGAACGGCGCGGTCATGGACGAGCTGTGCGCCGCCCTCGAGGCGCTGGACCAAGACGACACGGTTCGCGCCATCGTCGTGACCGGCAACGAGCGGGCGTTCGCCGCAGGCGCCGACATCGGCGAGATGGCAGACGCGACGCCCATCGAGATGCTGCTGACCAATCGCATCGGCCAGTGGGATCGCATCCGCAGGATCACGAAGCCGGTCATCGCGGCGGTGAACGGCTGGGCCCTGGGCGGCGGTTGTGAGCTGGCCATGACCCTCGACCTGATCGTGGCCGGCGAGGGCGCGAAGTTCGGCCAGCCCGAGATCGGCATCGGGGTCATCCCGGGCGCCGGCGGGACGCAGCGGCTGACCCGCGCCATCGGCAAGGCGAAGGCCATGCGCATGATCCTCACCGGCGACCCGATCACTGCCGCCGAGGCCGAGCGCGCCGGGCTGGTCACCCTCGTCACCCAGGACGAGCTGGTAGTCGAGGATGCGCTGGCGCTGGCCGCGACGATCGCGGAGAAGTCACCGATCGCCCTCCGCCTGGCCAAGGAAGCCGTCAATGCTGCCCACGAGATGGGCCTCACCGAGGCGCTCGCCCACGAGCGGCGGCTCTTCTACCTCCTCTTCGCGTCCGAGGACCAGAAGGAGGGGATGGCGGCCTTCCTCGAGAAGCGCCCGCCCGACTTCAGGGGCCGATGACGTCGCGCGGTAACATCCCCGCATGACAACCTCCCGCCGATTGCTCCTCACGATCTCTGGCCTCCTCGTGCTGGCCGTCACCGCCTGCAGCTCGCCGGCGGCAGCCACCCCCGAGGCCACCGCCGAACCGACCGTCGCGGCGACGGACGCTCCGGCGAGCTCGTTGGCCACCGCCACCGGCGCCCCGGCGAGCGCCCCGGCCGCCGATCCCTGGTCGGTGAACGCCGTCGAGCATCGCGCCGCGGTCGGCGAAGAATTCACGTACGACTGCCCGCCGGCCGACGAGAGCCGAATCGACAC